>JARRPE010000040.1:0-8976 GCA_037383205.1 Methyloceanibacter sp. | reverse complement strand
CGAAGTCGGCGATGTCCATGGCGTGACCGTCCGCATGCCGATGGACGTTCCCCGGCTTCAGGGCGTCGAGCTCGGCCATGCAGGCGTTTTGGAAGGCAGCCGCGACGGCATCGCTGGTCAGGGGTGCGCTCACGCTTCACCCCGCGCGTTCTGCATGCTCTCGGGCAAAGCCGCGGCAAGGAACGCATCGACCACCGTGTCCGAGAGCCTGAGGCTCGTGACGCGCTGCAATCCGTTCCAGGCGGGCATGGAATTGACCTCCAGGACGAGGAAACGTCCATCGCGTGCCTGGATGATATCGACGCCGGCATAATCGGCGCCAACGCAGGCCGCGGCTCGCACGGCAAGGTCCGCGAGCTCCTGGCTGGCGATCGCGGCTTCCGCCCGCGCGCCGAGCTTGATGTTGGTAATCCAGTCCTCGCCGTGCCGGATCATCGAGGCGGCGACACGAGCGCCGCAGACGAAGAGGCGCCAATCCTGGTGATGCTCTTGGGCGGGCGGGACGAACTCCTGCAAATAGTAGACGCCGTCCACGGCCTCTGGCGGCGACAAGTCGTCCGCCGTTTCGAGCAAACGGATGCCCTTGCCTTGAGCCCCGAAGAGCGGCTTCTCGACGGCCTTATGGCCTTCGGAGGCCAAGCGCGTCACCACCTCCTCGGCCGTGGCGCGGTCGACGCCTGCGAAGGTGCGCGGCGTGGGCAGGCCGGCCTTCTGCAGGAAGAATGTGGTCGTGGACTTGTCGACGCAGCGCTCGATGGCGCGCGCATCGTTCCAGACCGTAACCCCAAGCTCCCGCAAGGCGTGAAGCAGCCCAAGATAAAGTGTCACCTGTTCGAAGCTGCCGCCCGGAATGAACCGGACGAACGCACCGCGCGGGCAATGGTCCCCGAGCCCGGGGATTGCGAGGCCTGTCGCGGTTTCGGTCGAAAAGCCGCATTGGGCGAGGGGCGCGACCACGGGCCTGATGCCCCGCCGCTCGAACGCGCGCTGCAGGCTCTTGCCGTGCCAGTCCCGTCCATCGCCGAAGAGGACGATGGACGGTGCAGTGGCTATGTCCTGGGTCGTCGCCTCTTGGGTCATCGCCCCTCAATCGCCTTTTACGAGAACGACCGATCGAGAACGGCGTCATCGATGGCGCCGCCTTCGAAGCTCTTGCCAGTGGACAGGCACGTGACCGTCACTTTCGCGGGGCTGAAGAGCATCGGGTCGATCTGGTAGAAGTCGCCCTTCACGGACGCAAAGATCTCGGCGAACGGCTTGCCGTAGTCCTTCGAGTTCCTGCTCGGAAGTTCCTCTGCGAGTTTTTTCGCCGCGGCTTCGTCTCCCTCCACGAAAAGCTGAGCACGCCCACCATAGATGATGGCGTCGTTGGTGCGGCCCATGGCTTCCACGAAACCGGGAACCGGCGGCGGGATCGGTACCGTCGCCATGCCGTCGACGATGTTCTCGAGCGGGAAGTGGAGTTCGTGGGCCTTGTGGAGCGCGACCTCCAGACTACGGCCGGCAACTTGGACGGAGCCGGCGAGGCTCGACGTCGGCGCGAACAGGAAATTCAGCTTCTTTGGGGGGAGGCCGCAGGCCTTGGCCACATCCTCGACGAGCGCCGCCGGCGGGGGGTTGTCGGCCTCGAGCACGAGCGTGGCAGTGTCCGCCTTGTCGCGATAGTCGAGCTCCTTAAAGAGCGGTTCCGACGAGCCCATGGCGCGGCCCGGGCCAGAACCCAGCATATAGAAGTCTTTTCCGTCCGCGTCCTTGCCCGAGAGACTCCAGCCCGCATATTGCGAGCCGAGACAAGCGAGGACCGGCTGGCTCGTGTGAACTGAAATCAGGAAAGGCCATTTGTCGCTCGTGCTGGCCGTTTCGAACGACACGACGCCGAGGCCCGCTAGGCAAATCTCAGCGAGACGACGCCCCGCTTCTAGTCCGCCGACAGAATCGACACCGCAGTCGATCAACGTTTCGCCGAGAGAGCCTTTGGATACGCCGACCCGCAAAGCGTCGGCATTGTCGATCAGGTCCTGCACCAGCGGTGCAACCTGCGTATTCAAGCTTGGTTTTGTCATTTGATCCTTCGTATTCGCCGGGTCTTTTTGTTTTTGCGCCTGTCAGTCTTGGACAGAAGGGTCTTCGACAAGGCCATCACCGGTGTGGAATTCATCCGTCTACGCCGGATCCTCAACCACATTCAATGCGGCCAAAAGTTGCCGAGCTTCCGCCCGAACGAGACTGCGAGCCTGATCTCCCCATCGGGCTCGCGCGAGTAAAGTGCATATCGGGCGCTCTTTGTCGATCTGTTCTCCGGGTTTGGGCAAATCGGCGGCCCCGTCCGGCCAGACCATCGTCGCGGGGATGGTGAGGGCTTCGGGCGCGAAGACGATTATCGATGCGGCCGCACCTTGGAAGGCAGGTGCGCGGGCCGGGAGCCGATGGTGATGAACGGTGTCCAGATGGACCTCGATTAGCGGAAGTTCCGTGTTCGCGAAGATGTCGAGCGTCGCGCCCGGCCTCGGATTGATTTCCAAGAGGCGAGGGTCATCGCCGTCGAGCAGAAAGTCGGCGCTGTTGAGCCCTTTCAGTCGGAACGCCGCAGTCACCCGCGCGACGATGTCGCCCATGCGTCCGGCGGCCTTTGCGCCAATCTCGGCAGGCCGCGATGCACCGCCATACCGCCACGGCTTATCGGTGGCGGGTGCCGCCCACTGTTCGCTGAGGCCAAGTACGAGCGAACGGCTTCCATCGCCGGCGAACAAGGCGGAGACCGGACGCCCAGGGACCAGCCTCTGAAAATAGACGTTGCTTGCACTGCTCTTTCCCTTGGCCGGTACGACATGGCTTCCGCCGGCGGCGCCGAGCCGTTTGGCAATCCAGCCCGCAGGCTCGGCCGGTGGATCGAGGCGGGACTCGGGATGCGGAATGCCCATCTGCGCGAGCGCTGCGAAGAAACCGTCCGGATCGTTGACCTCGGCGACGGTGGCGGCGCTGTTGCCGATGAGCCTCCATCGCGCCGCGATTGCATCCAGGAGCTCGGGCCTGTCCTCGAAGCCGGAGCCGTAGATCACACCAAGCGGCGGCGAGGGCGCGCCGGCGCAAAGCGCATCCAGGACGGGCTCCAGGGAGTCCCAGCGAAACCCACGCGAAATGCCGCCCGGGACCTTGCGCGCCCGGTGGGCGAGCGCTTGCGTATCGAGGTCGGCGAAGAAATCCGCAACCAACGGCGTATAGCCCGCGTCGGCGGCGGCGCGGGCCAGCGCGCGGCCCGAGACCGCGACGATCAGGAGCGAACCGCGCAGCTGTTCCGGCAACTTAGGAGGTGAGTTCCTGAGCAAGCCGATAGGCGGCGCGGAAGTCGAGATAGACGGGCTCCTCCGCCGCGATCATCTCTTTGAACATCCCGATCTCGGTCTTGTACTTGATGTCGCCGATGGCGAGCGCGCCGATGCCGACGGCACCGTCCGCTCCTTCGACAGGAACGCCGTTGTCCTGAATGCCGACGCCTTCGATGCCGAGCGGCGGAACGGCGTTCACGTCGGCGACGACTTTGAGATTCTTGGCGGGCTTGAACTGGTCGAGACCGAGGATCTGGCGCCCGGCGGGACCGGCGGAGAAAATGACGTCGGCGCCTTGTGCGAGTTCTTCTTTCTGTTCCTCGGTCGTGCCGTCCGCATAGTCGAGATCGACACCGAAGCGGTCATTGGCTTCCATGGTCAGGCGGCGGACGCGTTCGGGACCGTCATAGCCGACGAGGAATGCCTTGGCGCCATCCATCGAGGCGATGACCGCCGAGGCGAATGCAACCACGCCCGTGCCGCCATAGACGATCACGCGCTTGTCCTTGAAGTCGGTGTCGAAGGCTTTCTTGAGCGCCGTCTTGGCGCAGGCCACCATGGCCGCGGCCGTGGTGAACGATCCGGCCGGATCGGCGAAGACGGACACTTCGAACGGGGGCACCATGGCCTTCTTGGCCTTTTCCATCATGTCGAGCGATTCGATGGCGCGCTTGCCGCCGATAAAGATGGCCTGCCGTTTGATGCCCTCGCGGCTGCGGGAGAAGATGGCGTCTTGCACGAGGCCGTAGACGTCTTCGATCGTCGCATTGGTATAGGCAATGGCGTGATCGTAACCGGCGTCGATCCCCATGTTGATGTCGAACGGGCTCATATATTTGAGCGGCGTGATCATGTGCAGAATACGTGGCGGGGCCATCGCTGCCATCTCCCCAGACTTGATTCGGCCGTATCGCTGACGACGCGATTGGCCGGATGTGTTGCTCTTATGCCTTCCGCTTTAGCACATCGGGGGCGGCTGCAAAGAACCTCAAACGCCCGTTGAGCCCAGATTCTTGGCGGCCTCGGGATGTGTGAACCCGATCTCGGCGCCTTCGTTGCGCCCCTTGGCGATGACGATTTCCAGCGCAGCGCCGTCATAGGCAGAGCCCGCGGCTTCGGAAGCGATCGCGAGCAGGCGCTCCGCCTCGGCTTGGGAATCGGCAAATGCGAAGCCGGTGGGCCCCCAGGAGCTCTGGCCGAGCCCCGTCACGCCGCGCGCCCGCAAGGCTTCGAGGACCGCGCCCACGCGAGGACTGGTGAAGATGCCGCCTTGGCTCGGCGCGAAGTATTCACCCATGCGCGCTTGCAGTTGTCCGACCTCTTCGCAAAAGACGCTGAAATTCCCGTTTTCGAGTGCCGGCAAGGCGCGCCCCAGCACGCGCTGCTCCAGTGCCGCCCGGGCCGCTTCGGAATAGGCGGGCGCGGTTTCGAAGGCCGCAACCTCGTCCGCGCCGTCGAGCCCCTTCGACTGCGGATCGAAGATCAACAGGGTTCGCCAATGGTCGGGGAAGGGGATCCGAGCCACAAGCAGGGGCAGGGCGCCATCGCGCGGGCCGCTGTCGAGGACCGCACCGCCCGTTTCGAAGGTCGCTATGCCGATCCCGGAGCGTGCGCCACGTCCGAGGATGCCTGCAGTCGCCGGCGCCGAAAGTTCCAGGCCTTCCAGGGCCCCGAAGGCGGCGCCGACCGCGAGGGCGAGCTGCGTGCCGGAGCCGAGGCCCGCATGAGGTGGAATGGCCTCGGAGATGTCCAAACGGTAGCAGCGGTCGATACCATAGGTCTCGGCGAGCTTGGCGAGATAGCGCGCCGCCCGGTCCGCCTCGTGCCCTGTGACCAAATTCTCGTGCCCGTGTTGCAGGGTCAACCGCGTCCAAGGCTGGTCCAGCGAGAGCCCGAAGCTGCCGAAGGGTTGTGCGGTGCGGCCGCTGGGATCGAAGAAGCCGAAATGAAGACGCGCCGTCGTGGCGACGGATACGGTCCGATTGCGGGTTTCGCCGCTGTTTTGGTCGTGGGAGTGGGACAACTCAGCCAACGTTGTTTCCATGCGAGCACGAATTTTTCGGCATCAGAACATGCCGTTCGGGTTAGCCGAACTCTCCGGCGCAACTTGAAGGACGTCCCAGTGCTCGACAACCTTTCCCGCATCGTCCAGCCGAAAAATGTCGATGCCGATCCAATCCTCGTCGCCCGGCCATTCTTGGAGGCAATGCAGAACCACGAAATTCCCCTCCGCCAAGACGCGCTTGAAGGTCACACGCTTGCCGGGGTAGCGGCGGTGCATTTCTTCGAAATAGGCGATGAACCCGTCTTTCCCGTCCTTCACGTGTGGGTTGTGCTGGATATAGGTGTCGCCGGCGTACCGCGCGATCGCCTCGGCGGGACGCGATTGGTTGAAGGCCAGGTCGTAGAAGGCCACGACGGTCTCTTTGTTGCGCTCGATGTCGGGCAAAAACGTTCCCCTCGAAAGGCCTCCAATGATCGGCCTCCATTGATCCACTCAAGGCCCACCGATATGCTCAGCTAAGCTACAGCGTAAAGAGCGGCGCAGGGTTCCAGATGTTGCGGCGCACTGTTTCAAAAGAAGAGAGCGATGGCAACGAAAGAGCGCACGTATAGCGAGGCTGAAGTCCAGGAGCGGCTCAAGAAAGAGCTTCCCCACTGGTATCTCGAAGACGGCTGGATTCGCCGGAAGTACAAGACCAATAGCTGGAAGGGGACGCTGATGGTGATCAACACCATTGGCCATCTGTCGGAAGCAGCCTGGCACCACCCGGACATCACCGCGTCCTATGCCTGGGTCGAGGTTCGGCTGATGAACCATGCGGCAAAGGGAATCAGCGACAAGGATTTCGAGCTCGCAAAGAAGATCGAGGATGTCGTTCATTGGCAGCCGGGCAAGGAAGAAGGTGCGCTCGAAGGGACGCCGGAAGACGACATGCGATTCTCGTACGTCAAATACGACAAGCCCAAGAGTTAGACGTTACGACAGCTGGACACCCCTGACCGTGACGACCCAAAGGCCAAAACGTCTCGGTCAGCGGATCCATCTCAATTTAGTGACATCTGAAAACAAATTTGTCGCCGATCGGGACTGGCCGCGCTTGCGCCCGAAGGGCCACCTGTTTATCTCTGTAACCAGTTCAAGAAGAAGACGCCGGGGAGGAATACGAGTTTGGACAGCACGCTCCAACGTGCAGCGGAACTACTCGCGCAAGCACGTCTCCCAGTTTTCGGCGGTCTCTTTACCGATGTGAATGGCGCTACAGCCGCGCTGGCCCTGGCACAAAAACTCGGTGGTGTGGTCGACCACGCTGCCAGCGACGGCTTGTCCCGTGCGGCCCGTGTGATGCGTGAGACCGGCTCGACACCGGCAAGCTTCGGCGAGGTACGCAATCGCGCCGACACGGTTGTCCTCATTGGCAATGGCCCGCGCGAGCGCGATCCGGACCTCGTCGAGAAATTGTTCCCCTCGAAGAATTTGCCGCGCCCAGGCGACAACCAACGAGAATTGATCGTTGTCGGCACGAAGAAGGGCAAGACGCCATCCGGCGTTCGGACCACCGAGATCAATGCCAAGAACGCGCTGCCGGAACTGGTGGCGTTGCTGGCGGCCGCCACCCGTGAGCTACCGTTCGAGATTCGCGACGACGCTCTTGGCAAGAAAGTTCTGTCGGCCGGCAAGAGGCTGCGCGACTCGGCCTTCGCCGTGTTTGTCTACGATCCTGCCGAGCTCGAAGAGCCGGTCCTGCATACGGTGCTCGAAACGGTCCGCTTGCTCGTCAAGACGACCCGAGCGGCGACGCTTTCGATGTCCGCGCCCGGAAACGGCGAAGGCGTCAATCTCTGTTCTATCTGGACCTGCGGCTTGCCGGTGCGGACGAGCTTCGCCGGCGAAACGCCCGAGAACAACATGTGGGCCTTCGAAACGGAGCGCCTGTTGAAGAGTGGCGAGGCTGACGCTCTTGTGTGGATCGACGCGCTGGACGGCGCAGAGGCAGCGCCGCCGACGCGGGCTTTTCGCGGTATTCGGTCGGTCGTGCTGTCGTCGAAGCCGGTGAAGGTCGGGCGCGACGACGTGGTGATCGAAGTGGGAGCGGCGGTTGCCGACCACGATGCCGAAATATACCTGCCTCCTATTGCGGGAATCGGCGTGGTGAAGGCCACGTCGAAAAAATCCGACAAGCCGACCGTGGCGGACGTGCTGAATAAGATCGGTACGCTGATTGACGAAAAGGGAGCCGCTTGATGCTCATCCAGCTAAAGGGCGGCCGTGTTATCGATCCCGCGAACAATCGCGATTCGGTCGGCGATGTGTACCTGGAGAACGGCCGTGTCGTCGAGGCGCCGGATGGGCGCGAGCCCGACGAGGTTCATGACGTCTCCGGTAAGATCGTGATGGCGGGCGCGATCGACGTGCACTCGCACATTGCCGGCACCAACGTAACGCTCGGCCGGCAGTTGATGCCTGAGTTGCCGATCATTGCCGCGTCGCAAGGTCAGCCCTTTGGTCCGTCTCCCGCGGCGTGGGGCGCCTATGCCACGGGCATCCGCTACGCCGAGATGGGCTACACCACGGTGATCGAACCGGCGATGATCCCGACCCACGCGATTCAGGCGCACAAGGAGATGGCGTCGATCCCGATCATTGACGTTGCCGGCTTGGTGGTTCTCGGCAACGACGACTACACGCTCAACCTGCTGCGCAAGGGCGACGTCAAGAGCGACGAGCTGAAAGACTATGTCGCCTGGACCTTGGCTCATTCGAAGGCGCTAGGCCTCAAGGTCATCAACGCGGGCGGGTCCGAAGCCTTCAAGTTCAATGCGCGCACGTTCGATCTCGACGAGGAGGTGCCGGAATACGGCGTCACCTCGCGGGGCATTGTCGAAGCGATGCAGAAAGTGATCGCCGATCTCGGCGTGCCGCATCCGCCTCACGTCCATACCAACAATCTTGGGATTGCCGGTAACGTCGAGACGGCCGTGGCGACGCTGAAAGCCACTGGGGGCCATCCGATCCATTTGGCGCATATCCAGTTCTACGGATACGGCAAGGAAGGCGACAAGAAGTTCTCGTCCGGGGCGCCGGCGCTCATGGAAGCGATCAACAAACACAAGAACGCGACCGTGGACGTGGGCCAAGTCATGTTCGGCCAGACGATCACCATTTCCGGCGACGTGCTGCGCCAGTTCGACGGGCGCCGCGCCGCCAATCCGAAAAAGTGGGTGATCAACCAGGCCGAAGGCAATGGCACCGGTGTCGTGCCGTACAATTACAAGAAGAAGAGCTTCGTCAACGCGCTGCAATGGGCGATTGGCCTCGAAATCTTCCTGTTGGCGGAGGACCCGTGGCGGGTTCTGTTCTCGACCGACCATCCCAACGGCGCGCTGTTCACACGCTACCCCGAGATCTTCCATCTGTTGATGGATCGCAACGAGCGCGCGCGCTGGTTCGATTCGCTGCCCGAGGCCTCGCGTCAGGTATCGGGGCTTGCCGGCATTTCGCGCGAGCTGACCTTGTCGGAACTCGCAATCATGACGCGGGCGGCGCCCGCCAAAGTGCTTGGCCTGACCGACCGCGGGCATCTGGCACCGGGCGCGGTCGCCGATGTCGCCGTCTACACCGAGCAAAAGAACAAGACGAAGATGTTCG
>JARRPE010000039.1:0-15205 GCA_037383205.1 Methyloceanibacter sp. | reverse complement strand
AAATCAGCTCGTTCCAGCCCCGACCGTGACTGCAGCCTTGAAACGTCAGGACTTGAAAGGCCAAGCCTTGGAAGGCCATGACTTGAAACGCCAAGTCGAGAACGCCTCAAACCCGCCGGCACCCGCGACGCTCGGCGTCGAGCGGTCGGCGCGGGACCAGCGTTGGGTGGAACGGCTCGATTCGGCCCGTGCGCACGCTGCGACGGCGATCTCACAGTCGTACGGTCTCCCCGATCTGCTCGGGCGCGTCCTTGCAGCGCGGGGCGCCGACGTGCACACCGCCGCACGCTTCCTCGACCCGTCGCTCAAGACCCTGATGCCGGATCCCGCCAGTCTCCAAGACATGACGAAGGCCGCCGAGCGCATGGCGGACGCAATCACCCGTGGCGAGACCATCGGCATCTTCGGCGATTACGACGTGGACGGGGCCGCCTGCGTAGCGCAGATCGAGCGTTACTTGCGGGCCCACAGGCAGACGTGTCTCACCTACATTCCAGACCGGCTGACCGAAGGCTACGGGCCATCGCCGGAAGCGCTGCGCGGCCTGGTCGAGGAGGGCGCCCGCCTGATCGTCACGGTCGACTGCGGCACGGCTGGCGATGCGGCCATTGCCGCCGCCAACGAGGCCGGGGCCGAAGTAATCGTGCTGGATCACCATCAAACCGGCGAGGAACTGCCGGAGGCTTTTGCTGTCGTCAATCCGAACCGGCAGGACGACCTTTCGGGTCAGGGTCATCTCGCCGCTGCCGGGGTCGTGTTCCTGTTCCTGGTGGCGACGACCGCTGCCTTGCGCCGGGCGGACGCCTATCAGAACGGCGCCGCGCCGGACCTGCTTGGGTTGCTCGACCTCGTGGCCCTGGCCACCGTCTGCGACGTGGTGCCCTTCAAGGATGCGAACCGCGCGTTTATCGCCAAAGGGCTCCAGGTGCTGCGGCTGCGGCACAATGTTGGCCTGCGTGCTCTTGCCGACGAGGCCCGGCTCACCGAAGTCCCATCGACTTACAGCCTGGGCTTTGTCCTCGGTCCACGGATCAATGCCGGCGGGCGCGTGGGCGCTTCGGGCCTTGGCGCGCGCCTTCTCGCCACCGAAGACGAGTGCGAAGCCGCCACCATCGCCGCCCGTCTCGAAGGGCTAAACGCGCAGCGCAAGGCGATCGAGCAGCGCATGCTCGAAGGGGCCGTCGCCATGGCCGAACAAGCGGTGACCTTCGACCCGGATGCGCCGCTGCTGTTTCTCGGCGATGCGGATTGGCACAAGGGGCTCGTCGGGCTCGTCGCCGGGCGTCTTACGGAGCGTTTCATGCGTCCGTCTTTCGTAATGACGCTTGGGGATGACGGTATCGCCACCGGGTCCGCCCGTTCGATCCCATCGGTCGATCTCGGCGCTGTGGTGCGTGACGCCGTCGAGGAGGGGCTGTTTCTCAAAGGAGGCGGGCACGCCATGGCCGCCGGTTTCTCTCTCGACTGGAGCAAGAGAGAACAGGCGGCTGCGTTTCTGAGCAATCGTCTTTCGGAGGCTGTCGCCCGCTCATCGCAGAGCCGCACGCTCGGTCTCGACGGCGCCTTGTCCGCGGGCGGCGTGACGCCGGACCTTCTCGACCTTCTCGAGCGGGCCGGGCCCTATGGGCCGGGTCATCCGAGGCCGCGCTTTGCCTTCCCGGCGCATCGGGTCACATGGCTCCGCAGCTTCGGCGGCGGCCACGTCCGCTGTACGTTGCAAGCTCTCGATGGCGGGCGCGTCGACGCTGTCGCGTTCCGGGTCGAAGGCTCGCCGCTCGGAGACATGCTGCTCGGGGCCGAAGGGAGACAACTCCACGTAGCGGGCCATTTGCGCCGGTCGGTCTGGCAGGGCCGGGAGCGCATCGAGCTGATGATTGAAGATGCGGCGGAAACGCAAGATTCTGGCCACTAGGGGCTTGCCCCCGGAGGGTGCGGCGTCTTAAACAAGATCACTTGCGAGACGCCGCGAAGCTATCTATATCAGCCGACTCGGACCCGGTACGCTCCCTTCGTCTAATGGTTAGGACGCCAGGTTTTCAACCTGGAAACAGGGGTTCAATTCCCCTAGGGAGTGCCACTCTCTCGCATCGAAGAGGGCGCCGGTCTTCCGCCTCTTCCAGCTACCACTTTCCCGTATTCGGCATGGACGCCCATGGCTCCTGTTCGGGCAAACGCTCGCCCTTCTGCAACAGCTCGATCGAGATGTTGTCGGGCGAGCGGATGAAGGCCATCCAGCCGTCGCGCGGCGGACGGTTGATCGTCACGCCCGCCTTCATGAGCCGGTCGCAGGTCTCGTAGATGTCGTCGACCTCGTAGGCGAGGTGACCGAAATTGCGTCCTTCGCCGTAGTCTTCAGGATCCCAATTGTAGGTGAGCTCGAGCTCGTTATCTTCGTCGCCTGGCGCGGCTAGATAGATGAGCGTGAAGCGGCCTTGTTCGCTTTCCATGCGGCGGGTCTCTTTCAGCCCTAGCTTGTTGCAGTAGAAGTCGAGCGACTCGTCGACATCGGCAACGCGAACCATGGTGTGGAGATACTTCATCGACTATGTCCTCCCGAAGAGTCCAACAGGGGTTGGATGAGCTTTGCGGCCGACCCTAAAGCGCTGGACGGCATGATGGCAAGGTGACGAATCTGCCTTCAAATAGGAGCTGGATGTAATTTTTATTTCAGATGTTGCAGCGCGCCCACAGCAGGCTCCAAAACACGAGGGAATGCCGAATTTGCTCGACGCCAGAGAAGTTTGAGTGCGCTTCATCGAGATTTTGCGTCTGCGGCCCCTACGAGCCGCACGATGTGCGAACGGCAACGGATTCTCTTACCGATCAGATGCTTGCGATGGCATCCGTCTCACAGTGACAGTTTCGCACCCGCACTGTGGAGAAGCTTCAATTAGAACCAAAAATAATCTGGTCGTTGAAACAGCCGATGTTATCCTTGAGAGCACACACTATCTGATTCGTATAGGGCGGCATCGAGTCGATATTTTAGTACAGCGGGGGAATGCGGCATGGCGGCGAAAGCATCGCCACTTCAGGAGGACCTTATCCATCATACCGAAGAGGCCGCCATCGACGACGCTACCGTCGATGTCTTCGAGGTCTCCGGATCGATCAAGTGGTTCGATGCATCGAAAGGCTACGGCTTCATCGTTCCCGACGACGACCTCCCCGATGTCTTGCTGCATGTCACCTGCCTGCGCCGCGACGGCCATCAGACCGCCTATGAGGGCGCCCGGGTCGTTTGCGAAGTCCTTCGGCGCCCGAAGGGATTGCAGGCCTTCCGTATCCTCGAGATGGACGATACGACTGCCGTCCACCCATCCCAGCTGCCGCAGCGCACACATGTCGTGGTGGTGCCTGAAAGTGACTGGGAACGGGTCATGGTCAAGTGGTTTAATCGGATCCGCGGCTTCGGCTTCCTGACGCGGGGGCCTTCGACGCTGGACATATTCGTGCACATGGAGACCCTGCGCCGGTGCGGCTTTACAGAACTACGTCCGGGCCAATCGCTCCTCGTTCGTTTCGGGCGCGGACCCAAAGGTCTGATGGCTGCCGAGATCAAACCGGACGGCGCCAGCGGCCCGGCCTCCCACTGAGTCCCACTCCCAGTCCACTGCGGTTTCTGTCAGCGTGGCTTGCCGCCGCACTCGTCCTTGCGCCGCTCAATACCGGCAACGCCGAAGACACCGCCGCGCTCACGCTGAAGACGGACAGCGGCGATTACAGTTATACGGTCGAGGTCGCCGACAGCCCGGCCGCGAAGGCGCGCGGTCTCATGTTCCGCCGCTCCATGCCGCGGGACCACGGCATGATCTTCCTCTACGATCCGCCGCGGCGCGCGACCATGTGGATGCGCAACACCGTCATTCCGCTCGACATGATCTTCATCACCGAGGAGGGGACGGTCCTGCGGATCGAAGCGCATACGGAACCATTCTCGACGACCGTCATCGACGCCGGCGGCATTGCCGAAGCCGTGCTGGAACTGAATGCCGGCGAGGCGGCGCGGATCGGCCTTAAGCCTGGCGACCGGGTGGTCTTCCCGGGGCTCGGCTCCGAGCCCGCCCTGGAGACGGAACAATCCGGCTCCTGGTGAGATGGACTTTGAGCGGGTCTTAACGTCGCGGGACTAGCCTCACGCACCGGTTCTCAGTATGAATGGGCCTTCTGAACGTTCGCCGTGTCGAGCGGTTTGTTTGTTCTGAAGGCTCTTGTTGTTCTGAAGGCTCTTGCCTGCGCCGGATTTGGCTGTCATGTCCGTGCCGTGTGGTCGTATCGGGGCATAGCGCAGTCTGGTAGCGCACCTGCTTTGGGAGCAGGGGGTCGCAAGTTCGAATCTTGCTGCCCCGACCACTCGCTGGTCTGGTAACTGGTCCGGTGACATTGGATCTTTGGTCCGCTTGAAGGGGACAATCGATGACGGCCCGAATTTTCAAACCCGCACAAAACGTGATGCAGCAGGGCAAAGGCGCAACCCGGGACTGGATCCTGGAGTTCCTGCCCGACGAGCCGCGCGTCATCGAGCCGCTGATGGGTTGGACAAGTTCGTCGGACACGAAGCGCCAGATCAGACTGAGCTTCGCCACCAAGGAAGAGGCGATCGCCTACGCTAAGGAAAACGGCATCGCCTACCGGCTGGAAGAGCCGCCGGCCACGAAGATCCGCCCGAAATCCTACGCCGAGAATTTCAAGTACGGCCGCCCGGACAGCTGGACACACTAAATCACGGCGAGTCGCGCTATACTTGCGCACGCGTGGTCCCGTAGCTCAACCGGATAGAGCACCTGCCTTCTAAGCAGGGGGTTGCAGGTTCGAGTCCTGCCGGGATCGCCATCCTTACCAAATCGCTCTCGATGGTTTTCGTCAGACCTGGTCAGCATGGGGCATAGGCGGCACACTTCCGCTGGAAGCCTCAGAGCGTAGGCATGGAGAGGGGCGCGGATGATCCAGTGGATGGTAGTGGCGGCATGCCTCATGCTCCTCGCGGCACCGCCAAGTCAGGCGCAAACCCAGCCCGGCATGACCGCCGACGGTTTTCATCTCAAACTGCAAGAGACACTGACCGCCTCGGACATGGCCGTCCTCCATGGTCACTGCGATGATGAGGACAACGTCGCCAAATGCTGGTTCACCTTTATCATCGCCGACGAGTCCCTGCAGCGCATCGCGGCAGCGCCCGACTACCAGCGGCCCGTGCATACGGTCAGGCTGGCTCTGGCCAACAAAGAAGATGCCGGGAATTTTGCGCGCGGCGCACTAATGCTGATGCAAGTGCTCGAACCGGACCTAACGCAAGACGAACGAGTTGACCTCATTGCCAATCTGCTGTCGCGCTATTCGAAGGCCGCGACTCCGAACACAGTGTCTAGCTCCGGCTTCGACTATGAGATGGTGACGGTCGGCGATGTGGACATGTTTGAGGCCCGCTGGAAATAGGGCATAGGAGGGCGCAGATTGCGCATCTTGATCTTCATAGCGGCGATGGTTCTGGCGCCAGACGCTGATGCGGCCTGTTCTATCGTGCCGAGCATAATCGTGAACTGCGACAGCTACTCGCGTGATGTGCGGTACGAGCGCGACGAGCCCCTCCACAACCAAGCGCAGCTCTGCAGAGCCACGAGAGAGAAGATGGGATTGTGGCGCGGACCGGAGATTCACGTTGTCCATCGTGACGTGAAGGCGCTGTTTTTCGAGGTCTTGGACGACGACGAAATGGTCGTTGCAAGGGGAACCTACAACATCGAAAAGAAGAAATTCACCGGCTGGGTTCCCGTCGCCACGGAGTAGGCCGCACGCCGCCTTTTCTCCTCGCCGTCACTTCTCCATCGCATCCCGGAAGCGGTACCAGCGCTCGACGAACGGTACGGCGAGTTGCGCCACGTCGCGCACCGGGAAGGGCGGGAAGACGAGGTCGTCGAACGCGGTCTTGCCGTTCGGATCGTCCATCATCTGCAACGCGATCTTGTGCCCGAAATAGGTGGCCCGGGAGACGCCGGTGCCGCAATAGCCGGCCGCGAAATGGATGCCCTCGCGGCTGCGTCCGAGATGAGGAAGCTCATCGTAGGTGTAGCCGATCGTCCCGTCCCAGACATGGGATACGCGCGTCTTTCCGAGGTCCGGAAACACGGCGAGCAAATCCTCGGCGAGATGGCGATAGGCCTTGAGGCCGCCGAAGCGTGAAGCACGTCCTCCCCACACGAGCCGATCCTGATCGGGAGCCGCGCGGAAATAGTAGAACACCCGGTTCGTATTGCCGTAGACGCGGCGTCCCGGCATGAGCTTGTCGATAAGGCCCGGCTGCAAGGCCTCGGTCGCGATCAAGCCCGACCGTATGCTAACGATGCGTCGCCGCAAGTGCCCGAACAGGCTGTCCGTGTAACCGTTCGTGGCGACGAGAACCTGCTTGCAGTCGATCAGCCCAACCTCCGTCGACACCCGACAGCCCGCGCCCTCGCGGTTGATGGCCTTCGCGCCCGCGAGGCCCACAATGGCACCGCCGCGCTCGGCGACACGCGCCATCAGCCCGGCGTGATAGAGGCCCGGATGCAAGGAGGCGTCCTGCGGCAGCACCGAGCCCCCATAGAACCGGTCCGTCCGGATCACGCTGTGCTGCTCTGAGCGCGGCACCATGAAGCTCTCGACCCCCGCGACCCGCTTCAGATCCTCCATGTCGCGCGCCATGGCCTCGTAGTGCGCCGGCCGCATCGCCCCGCGGAAGCGTCCGCAACGGGTGAAGTGGCACTCAATCTTCTCCCGCGCGATCAGCGCCTCGATATAGTCGAGCATGCGCGTGCCCTCTTGCAGCAGCGCGACCGCTTTGGCCTCGCCCCTGAGAGCCACGAGACTTTTCACGCGGAATTTCTGATTGCCGCTCCCGATCTGGCCGCCGTTGCGCGTGCTCGCGCCGTAGCCCGGCACACCCTTGTCGAGAACCACCACACTTCGCCCCTTGTCGAGAAGGGTCAACGCCGCCGACAGGCCCGTGAAGCCCGAGCCGACGATCACCACGTCGGCCTTCGCCGGGAGGGCCGGGCGCTCAGTCTTCTGGCGCGGCGCCGCGTCCCACCAATAAGGCTCGTGTACCGGCGGTGCCCCGGCATCGAGTTGGCCCGACGCGAGATCGGCAAGAGTCAATCCAGCCGAGCGTGTGGCCGAATCTGAAATCGCTTTTTGCACTGCACGTGTCTCCAGAGGAATCGATCAGCGGAACATCCCACACTTGAATCGCACCAACTTGGCATAAGGGGCCGGTTCAAACGCCGCCAAAAGACTTGTACTTTAGGTGGAGCCGCAAAACGAACGACATGTTTCCGCAGTCTCGGGCCCGCTTTGGGTTCTCTTCCGAGATGGGGCGCGCAGCAGCAACAAACGCATCATGGGATCTCGTATCATGAGTCTTCGTCTCACGCTTTTCGCCAAACGCACCAGTCCGGCAGCCGCTGGCGGCACAGCCCGCAGCACGACGCAAGGGCATCACGCCGAACGGCCATGCGTCCCCCGTTCGGCTTTCGGCGCGGTGCTCGGGGTTGTCCTGGCGTGTGGCCTTGCTGTCCCGGCAAACGCGGAGACGCCGACCCTCGTGTGGGAGGCCAAGGGGTTGTCCCGGCCGGAGTCCGTGCTCCACGATCCGGTGACGGACGTCTTGTTCGTGACGAACATCAACGGCCCGGTGATGCAGAAGGACGGCAACGGGTTCATCTCCCGCATCAAGCCGGACGGCACCATCCTCGAAAAGAATTGGGCCAAAGGAATGAATTCGCCCACGGGCATGGGGCTTCACGGCCGGACACTGTACGTCGCCGACGTCGACACGCTTCTGGCCCTCAGTGCGGCCTCGGGCAGCATCGAGAAGAAGTACAAGGCGGATGGCGCCATCTTCCTCAACGACGTCGTCGTCGCGGACAATGGCACGGTCTACGTCTCCGACACACCCATGAACACGATCTGGCGCCTCAAGGATGGCGTGTTCGAGCCCTGGCTGACCGACGACGTTCTCAACGGCCCCAACGGCCTACTAGTCAGCGACGGCAAGCTGCTCGTCGCCTCGTTCGGCCGGCCGAAGAGCGTGGGCCAGGAGAAGGAGATCGCAGGCCTGTACGCGATCGACACCGAGGACAAGTCCATCGCTGCGCTCGGCAAGCCCATCGGCAACCTCGACGGCCTCGGAGAGATGAAGCCTGGAACCTACCTCGCCACCGATTGGGCCGACGGCGCCCTCTACAAGGTCGACGTGAAAGGCAAATCGGCCAAGGCCGATCAACTCCTCGATCTCAATCAGGGCAGCGCCGATTTGCTTTATTTGGCGGATAAGCAGCTTCTGCTCATTCCGATGATGTTGGACAACACCTTGGCTGCCTATAAGCTCGGCGGCGCAAAGTCGGAATAAGCGTCGAAGACCACCAACGAGACCGTCCCAATCTGAACTTAAAGCCCATCAGACCTACCAGGGCAGGGCCGCACGCACCGCTCGCGCCCGGACCCCAAGCAACAACGAGAAAAACAGCTTGATCCCCGTTCTCGCGCAATTGCCAATCCCCGCCACGCTCGCGGTCTTCCTGGCCGCCGCCGTTGGCGTCTGGCTCGCCGGCACTCGGCTTGCGATCTATGCGGACGCCATCGCCGCCCGCAAACGGATCGGCCAGGCCTTCATGGGGCTCATCTTCGTCGCGGCCGCCACCTCGCTTCCCGAGCTGGTCACGACGCTCTACGGCGCTTACGCGGGCGAGGCCCAACTCGTTCTCGGCAACATGTTCGGCGGCATTACCATGCAGACGGCGATCCTCGCCGTGGTGGACCTCCTATTCGTGACCTACGCCCTGACGTCCTATCCGACCGGACCGACATCGGCCCTCGAGGCGACATTGCTGATCGCGCTTCTGGCGATGCTCCTGGGCCTACATTCGGTCGGGGAACTGGCGCTGCCGTTGCCACTATGACGGCGTTCAGTCCTGGATTCCCGTCGAGAGTATCGACGCCGCCTTGCCGCGCATGACCGACGCCGAAGACGGCAAGACGGGCATCGACGCGATGGGGACGCCCGGGTTGATCGTCGGCTTCGCGTTGATGGGCGCGGCGATCCTCATGTGCGGCCTCGCACTCATCGCAAGTTCCGCCGCCATCGCCGAACAGACTGGTCTCGGCTCGAGCTTTATCGGGATGACGTTGCTCGCAACCGCGACGTCCCTGCCTGAGGTGAGCACCACCATTTCCGCCGTTCGGATCGGCGCCTACAGCATGGCGATCTCGAACATCTTCGGCAGCAATCTTCTGATGGTCGCCATGGTCCTGCCGGCCGATCTCGTCTATCACGGCGCGCCCATCCTCGGGGCCATCGACAAGGGAACGGCCTTCGCCATCATCTCAGGCGTTCTCGTGACGTCCATCTACCTCGCGGGCCTGATCATCCGGTCACGGCGCACGTTCCTGAAGATGGGCATCGACTCTGCCCTGGTGCTGCTGATCTACCTCATCACCTTGGGCGTCTTCTATCATTTCAGCTAGACGATGCTGCGTACGACCCCACCGTCGACCCTGAGGGAGGCGCCGGTGATCGCGGACGCGCCTTCGCCGCAGAGAAACACCACAAGATTGGCGACCTCTTCGGATTCGGCGAAGCGGCCGATCAGGGACGAAGGACGCATGGTCTTCACGAAGTCGCGCTCGAACGCGTCCTTGTCGACCTGTTGATCCTCGGCCAGCTTCTCAACGAACTCCACCACGCCCTCGGAGCGCGTCGGGCCGGGCAGCACGGCATTCGACGTAACGCCGGTGCCCGCAACGCTTTCGGCGATGCCGCGCGACAGCGCAAGCTGCGCCGTCTTGGTGAGACCGTAGTGGACCATCTCCGCAGGGATCTGGACGCCGGACTCGCTGGAAATGAATATGATCCGGCCCCATCCGCGCTCGACCATGAAAGGCACGAGAACCCGGCTGAGTCGGACGCCGCTCATGACATTGATGTCGAAAATTTCCTGCCAGGCTTCATCGGAGATATCCACGAAAGGAACCGGTTCGAAGATGCCGACATTGTTGACGAGGATGTCGACATCGCCGGCCGCGTTTAGGAGCTCGGCCGCACCGCTTGCCGTCCCGAGATCGGCGGCGATGCCGATGACCGATCCGCCCGTCTCATTCGCGATTGCCTCGGCGGCCTCGTTCACGCGGTCCTTGTTGCGTCCATTGACGATGACCGTGGCGCCTTCCTGCGCAAGGCCCTTGGCAATGGCGTAGCCAATCCCCGCGGTCGAACCGGTCACGAGCGCGCACTTGCCCTCAAGTTTCAAATCCATGGTTGCCTCGAACGAGTTTGTCGGTTGTGCCGCTAGGCGGAGGCGAGCCGGGCAAACCCTGCGTCGAGATCCGCCTTGAGATCGTCGATGTCTTCAAGACCTACATGGAGACGCAAGGACGGACCTTCTACCTGCCACCTGGTCGCAGTCCGGTAGGTGCTGGGGTCGAAGGGGAGGATGAGGCTTTCATAGCCGCCCCAGGAGTATCCCATACCGAAGAGATCGAGCCCGTCGAGCATCGCGGCCAAAGCATCATGCGATGCCGGCTTCAGCACGACGGCGAAGAGGCCGGACGAGCCGGTGAAGTCCCGTTGCCAGAGTGCGTGACCGGGATGGTCGGGCCGGGCAGGGTGGATCACCTTCGAGACTTCCGGACGCTGCGCGAGCCAATCCGCAAGTACGAGCGCCGTCTCCTGATGCCGCTGGAGGCGGACCTCAAGCGTCCGCAGCCCGCGCAAGCCGAGATACACGTCCTCGGGACCGGGACACAGCCCAAGAATGTCGTGCGTCTTGGCCACCGGCCCCGTGGTGGGCTCACTCGTCGTGATTACGCCCAGCATCGCGTCGGCATGCCCGACCAGATACTTGGTGGCCGCGTGCACGACGACATCGACGCCATGATCGAACGGTCTGAAATAGAGCGGGGTCGCCCACGTATTGTCCATGATCACTTCGGCGCCGGCTGCATGGGACGCTTCGGCGATCGCCGGGATATCCTGCACCTCGAAGGTTTGCGAGCCGGGTGACTCCGTGAACACGAGCTTCGTCCGGTCGGTCAGCAGATCAGAGATTCCGCTGCCAATCTCGGGATCGTAGTAGGTGGTGCTGACGCCGAGCCGCTTCAGCACCGTGTCGCAGAACCGGCGGGTGGGGCGGTAGACGCTGTCGGTCACCAGAACGTGGTCGCCGCTCGAAACGAAACTGAGGATCGCCGTCGTGATCGCCGACAGCCCCGATGGCGTCAGAACCGTCGCATGCCCGCCCTCGAGTTCCGCCAGCGCCTCTTGAAGCGCGGCGACGGTGGGCGTTCCCAGGCGGCCGTAGCTGTACTCCTGATCGTCCGCGAGCAACGTATCGAGCGTGGGGTACAGAACCGTCGAGCCGCGGTAGATCGGCGTATTGACGAAGCCGTGGAAGCGCGCCGGATCGCGGCCCGCATGCGACAACCGCGTCGCATACTTGCTGGGTTTCTTGCTCTTGGTCATGAATGCCTCTCAGCCAGACGAGAAGGGCCGAAAGACATTCAGCCCGTCTCGATCGGCAGCCGGTCGTCGGCGCCCCATTCGGCCCAGGAGCCGTCGTAGACGGACGTTCTCAAATATCCGGCTTGGCCGAGGGCCAAAGCAAGAACGCAGGCCGTAATACCGGAGCCGCACGTCGTCACCACGGGCTTGTGCTGGTCGACTCCGGCACTGGAAAAGAGGTCCTTCAACTCCGGGATCGACTTGAACGTACCGTCGTCGTTCAGCACCTGCTTGTACGGCACGTTGATCGCGCCCGGGATATGTCCGGCCCGCAGGCCGAGGCGCGGTTCCGGCGCGGTACCGGCAAAACGTTCCGGTGAACGGGCATCGACGATCTCGGCGGACTTGTCGTCGATCAGTTTCTTCATGTCGTCGACGTCGCGCACGAGGTCGAGATTACGGCGGGCGGTAAAGTGGCGCGGCGTCCGTGGCGTCGGCTCGCCCATCATGAGGGGCCGGCCCTCGGCCTTCCACTTCATGAGGCCACCGTTCAGCACACTGACGTCCTGGGCACCCATGACACGGAACGTCCACCAAACGCGCGGCGCACTGAATGTGCCTTGCCGGTCATAAACGACCACGCGCTGGCCATCGCCAATGCCCATCTTGCGCATGCGCGACGAGAACTTCTCGGGCGGCGGCAACATATGGCCCGTCTTCGCCTTGTCGTCCGCAATCTCGTCGATGTCGAAAAACACCGCGCCGGGAATGTGCTCGGCGAGATAGTCCTCGCGCGCGTTCTTGGCCTCGCCGGGCAAGTACCAGGTCGCGTCGATAACGACGATATCCGGCGCCTCTAGTTCGCGCTCAAGCTCGTCGGTCTCAATCAGCCATGTCTTCGGCGTCATAAAGTTCCGGTCTCCAATTCTCGTCTAGACAAAAACGCTCGGCGCCGTGGGGCTCGGGTCGGCGAGCCAGGAGGGCACCGGAAGTCCCTTTTCGCGCAGGAAGTCCGGATTGAACAGCCTGCTTTGATAACGGGTGCCGTAATCGCAGAGCACCGTGACGATGGTGTGGCCTGGACCGAGCTCCTTGGCAAGACGAATAGCGCCGGCGACATTGATGCCGCTCGATCCACCGAGGCAGAGGCCTTCCTCGCTGAGAAGGCCGAAGACAATTTCGAGCGCCTCGGCGTCGGGAACCTGGAACGCCCTGTCGACGGTCGCGCCTTCCAGATTGGCCGTGATGCGTCCCTGGCCAATCCCTTCCGTGATGGAGCTTCCCTCGGCCTTGAGCTCGCCGTGGGCATAGTAATTGTACAGAGCCGCGCCCATGGGATCGGCGATCCCGATCGTGATCCCCGGGTTGAGGGCCTTCAGGCCCATGGAAACCCCGGCCAGCGTGCCGCCGGTGCCAACCGCGCAGATGAAGGCGTCGACCTTGCCGTCCGTGTCGCGCCAGATCTCCTGGGCCGTCGTTTCGATATGGCCCTGGCGGTTGGCGACATTGTCGAACTGATTGGCCCAAATCGCCCCGTTCGGCTCGGTCTTGGCGAGCGCCTCGGCGAGGCGGCCCGAATACTTCACGTAATTGTTGTCGTTGCGGTAGGGCACCGCCGGCACTTCGATGAGCTGGGCGCCCGCGAGCCGCAGCATGTCTTTCTTTTCGTCCGACTGGGTCTCCGGGATCACGATGACGGTCTTGAGCCCGAGCGCATTGCCCACAAGTGTGAGGCCGATACCCGTATTGCCGGCCGTCCCCTCGACCACCGTGCCGCCGGGCTTCAGCGTGCCCTTGTTCAGAGCGTCGCGAACGATGAACAACGCCGCGCGGTCCTTGACCGACTGGCCGGGGTTCATGAACTCGGCCTTGCCGAGAATGGTGCAGCCCGTCTCTTCGGATGCGCGTTTGAGCTTGATGAGCGGCGTGTTGCCGATCGCCTCGAGAATGCCGTTGCGGTAGGTCACGAAAGAGCCTTTTTGGGGAATTCTGATCGATCCGCAACCTAATGAGCGCCGGAGCCCGCCGCAAGTCGCGGAAATCCCGTGATTCCGGCCCCACATGGCATCCCGTTCCATCGGATCGCCGCGCCGGAGCATTTGAGGGCTCAAAGAAGCGCAAAGAGCCATTCGACGCCATTCGAATGGAGCCCCTCAATACCGCCAAGAGGGGCCTAGCAGCCGGAGTAGGGCCTGTGTATATAGAGCCGCGAACGGGACTCGCGCGCGCTTATCCGTCGCAAGATTTCCCACAAGCGGGCGTGGTGGAATTGGTAGACACGCCAGATTTAGGTTCTGGTGGCTTCGGCCGTGGGGGTTCAAGTCCCTCCGCCCGCACCAACCAACGCGTTGACTCAGCAACTTCGTTGGAAAGCATGAAATGGAAGAGGCGCTGCCTTGGCGCCGCAGGATGGTGGATTGACGGTCTGAACGTCACGGAGACGAATGCAGAGGGCCTGCACCGCGAACTGAAGATCGTGGTCGGGGCCGACGAACTTGAGGAGAAGCTCTCCTCGCGCCTTGAAGATCTGAAGTCCAAGGCCCGGATCAAGGGCTTCCGCCCTGGCCACGTGCCGAAGGAGCATTTGCGCAAGGTCTATGGCCGCTCGGTCATGGCCGAGGTGGTGCAGCAGGCCGTCCAGGAGACGAGCCAGAAGGCGATTTCGGATCGGGAGGAGCGCCCGGCGTTTCAGCCGCAGGTCAAGCTCCCCGAGGACGAAGCCGAGATCAATCAGATCTTCGATGGCAAAGGCGACCTGGCCTACACGATGACGTTCGAGGTCTTGCCGACTGTCGAGGTCATGGACCTCAGCAAGATATCGCTCGAACGGCCGACCACGCCGGTCACCGACAAGGATATCGACGAGGCGGTCGAGCGTATCATCGCGACCAACCCGACCTTCACGCCGAAAGACGGGCCGGCGCAGAAGGGCGACCGCGTCACGATCGACTTCGTCGGCAAGCTCGATGGCGAGGCGTTTGACGGTGGTACCGCAACGGACGCGCCGATCACCCTCGGCGCAGGCGGGTTCATTCCCGGTTTCGAAGAGGGGCTGGACGGTGTTTCCGCGGGCGAGGAGAAAGTCATCGAAGCGACCTTCCCGGACGCCTATGGCGAGCCCAAGCTTGCCGGCAAGACCGTGCAGTTCGAAGTGAAGGTCAAGGAAGTCGCAGCACCGCAAGCGCCGACCCTCGACGATGAGTTCGCCAAGAGCCTCGGCGCGGAGTCCGTCTCCCAGATGCGTGAGACCGTGAAGGGGCGTCTGGAATTCGACCGCAACATGGCTTCCCGCCTCAAGGTAAAGCGGGCGCTGTTGGACGCGCTCAACGAGGGCCACAGCTTCGAGCTGCCGCCGACGCTCGTCGAGAACGAGTTCAAGGCCATCTGGGATCAGGTGCTCCACGACCAGGAGCATTCGAAGAAGACGTTCGAAGACGAGGGGACGACGGAGGAGAAGGCCAAGGCAGAGTATCAGGACATCGCCGCGCGGCGCGTCCGTCTCGGCCTCTTGCTCTCAGAGATCGGCTCGAAGAACGAGATCACGGTCTCGGACGACGAGGTCAACAAGGCGCTCATCGAGCGCATCCGCCAGTTCCCGGGTCAGGAGCGGCAGGTGTACGACTTCTACCGCAACACACCGGGGGCGCTGGCCGAGCTGCGCGCCCCGATCTTCGAAGACAAGGTGGTGGACTACATCCTCGACTTGGCGAACGTGACCGACAAGGATGTGAG
>JARRPE010000038.1:0-19040 GCA_037383205.1 Methyloceanibacter sp. | reverse complement strand
CGTATCAGCCACGACAGCGCCGACGAGATCATCGGCCGGATCAAGGAGCGCGGCCTCAAACTCGAATGGATCATCGAGACCCACGCCCATGCCGATCACCTGTCGGCGGCGCCGTACATCCAGCAGGAGCTTGGCGGCAAGCTTGGCATCGGCTCGAAGATCATGGTCGTGCAGGAGACTTTCGGAAAATTCTTCAACGAAGGCACCGAATTCCAGCGGGACGGCAGCCAGTTCGACGCGCTGTTCGAAGATGGCGACACCTACACGATCGGCAACATGAAGGCCTTCGCCATGTATACGCCCGGCCACACGCCGGCCTGTATGGTGCATGTGATGGGCGATGCCGCGTTTGTCGGCGATACGCTATTCATGCCCGACGGGGGTTCGGCCCGCGCCGACTTCCCCGGTGGTGATGCGGGCACGCTGTACGATTCGATCATGAAGGTGCTGAGCCTGCCGGATGAGATGCGCCTCTTCATGTGCCACGACTACGCGCCGGGCGGCCGTGACTATGCCTGGGAGACCACGGTGGCCGAAGAAAAGAAGAACAATATCCATGTCGGCGAAGGCAAGACCAAGGAGGACTTCATCAAGTTCCGCACCGAGCGCGACGCAACGCTCGGCATGCCGCGGCTCATTATCCCGTCGCTTCAGGTCAACATGCGCGGCGGCGAGGTGCCAAAGGACAAGGACGGACGGCCCATGCTGAAAGTCCCGGTCAACGGACTGTAGCCGGAGAGGTGGCGATGGAACTGAAACGCATCTCGGAGGCGCTGACGGTCAGCGGCCAGATTTCACCGGCCGACGTCGCCGAACTCAAGGCGCACGGTTTCCGCTCGATCATCTGCAACCGGCCTGACGGCGAAGGTGCCGATCAGCCGACCTTCGAGGAAATCCACGAGGCGGCTGATGCGGCCGGACTCGAGGCGCGTTATCTGCCGGTCAAGTCTGGGCTCGTGCAGGACGACGATGCCGTGGCCTTCGGCGCGGCGCTGCGTGAGCTTCCCGGGCCCGTCTTCGCCTATTGCCGTACCGGCACCCGCTCGGTGACCCTGTGGTCGCTGAGCCAGTCCAAGACGTTGCCGATGCCGGAGATCTTGGCCGCTGCCAAAGCAGCTGGCTACGACATGAATGGTGTTGCGCGGCGCATCGCCAATGGCGGCAAGACTCCGACCGACACGGGCGATGCCAAATACGACATCGTCATCGTCGGCGGCGGGGCAGGCGGCATCGCCGTCGCCTCCAGCCTGCATGTGCGCAGTCCCGAGCTCGACATCGCGATCATCGACCCGGCCGAGATCCATTACTATCAGCCCGGTTGGACCATGGTCGGCGGCGGAGTCTTCGAGGCTCAGGATACGGCCAAGACCATGGGATCGCTCATTCCGAGCGGCGTCAAATGGATCAAGGCCGCCGTCGCAGCCTTCGAGCCGGAAAATGATGCCGTCATTCTGGACGGCTGCCGCGTCGTCAAATACGACCGCCTCGTCGTCTGCCCCGGGCTCAAGCTTGACTGGGGCGCTATCCAAGGACTGGAAGAAACGCTCGGCCGCAACGGTGTCACATCGAATTACCGCTACGACCTTGCGCCCTACACCTGGGAGCTGGTGCAGCGGATGAACAAGGGGCGGGCAATCTTCACGCAGCCGCCAATGCCCATCAAATGCGCGGGTGCGCCGCAAAAGGCGATGTATCTCTCCGGTGACGCCTGGTATCGCCGCGGCGTTCTCAAGGACATCGATATCCAGTTCAACAACGCGGGCGGTGTTCTGTTCGGCGTCAAGGACTATGTGCCGGCGCTGATGGACTACGTCGAGAAGTATCACGCCACGCTGAATTTCTTTCACAACCTCATCGCCATCGATGGCTCGGCCAAGACCGCGACGTTCAAAGTGTCCAAACCGGATGCCGAGCCGGCAACCGTGACCATGGAGTTCGACATGATCCATGTGTGCCCGCCGCAGTCGGCACCGGATTTTATCCGGGTTTCGCCGCTCGCGGACGAGGCCGGATGGGTGGATGTCGATCAGACCACGCTGCGGCACAAGACCTACGACAATATCTGGAGCCTTGGCGACGTGATGAATGCGCCGAACGCGAAGACGGCGGCAGCAGCGCGGAAGCAGGCGCCGACAGTTGCCGAGAATATGGTCGCCGATATCGCCGGCGGGTCCGCTGTCGCCCAGTACGATGGCTATGGCTCGTGTCCGCTTACGGTCGAGCGCGGCAAGATCGTGCTGGCCGAGTTCGGCTATGGCGGTGCGCTCAAGCCGAGCTTCCCGAAATTCTTCATCGATGGAACGAAGCCTTCCCGTGCGGCTTGGATTCTGAAGGAGAAGATGCTGCCGCCGATTTATTGGTGGGCCATGCTCAAGGGCAAGGAGTGGATGGCCAAGCCGGAGCGCCTCTCCGTAGCGGCAAAGTGATCTCCCAAAAATGATCGCTCGGCTCCGCAAGTTCATGCCTGTGCTCGATTGGGGCCGCACCTATGATGCGAGCGCCTTCTCGAACGACTTGGTCGCGGCGGTGATCGTGACGATCATGCTGATCCCGCAATCGCTCGCTTACGCGCTGCTTGCGGGTCTGCCGCCCGAAGCGGGCATCTATGCCTCGATCGTGCCGATCATCCTGTATGCGATTTTCGGGACCTCGCGCGCACTAGCCGTCGGGCCCGTTGCCGTAGTGTCGCTCTTGACGGCGTCGGCCGTCGGCCAGGTGGCCGAGCAAGGTACGGCCGGATACGCAATCGCGGCCTTGACCCTCGCGCTGCTGTCGGGCGGCTTCCTGCTTACGCTCGGTATTCTGCGGCTCGGATTTCTGGCGAACTTTCTCAGCCACCCGGTGATCGCCGGCTTCATCACTGCCTCGGGCATCCTAATCGCCTGCAGCCAGCTCAAGCACATCCTCGGCGTCGAAGCGGGCGGCCATACGCTGCCCGAGATGATCGGCTCGCTCGTGACGCATCTGGGCCAGACCAATCTCATCACGCTGGCCATCGGCGCCGGGGCTATCGCGTTTCTGTTCTGGGTGCGCAAAGGACTGAAGCCGCTCCTGCGCTCGCTTGGGTGCGGGCCGAAGCTGTCCGACCTTATCAGCAAGGCCGGTCCTGTGGCGGCGGTCGTCATGACGACGCTGATCACCTGGGCCTTCGTCCTGGGTACGCGAGGCGTGTCCATCGTGGGTGAAGTGCCGCAAAGCCTGCCACCGCTCACCATGCCGGGGTTCTCGCCCGACTTGATCGCCGACCTCGCCATCCCGGCCATCCTCATCTCGATCATCGGCTTCGTGGAGTCGGTCTCCGTGGCGCAAACACTTGCCGCAAAGAAGCGCCAGCACATCGATCCGGATCAGGAGCTGATAGGCCTCGGCGCCGCCAATCTCGGTGCAGCCTTCACGGGCGGCTATCCGGTGACCGGCGGCTTCGCACGCTCGGTCGTGAACTTCGACGCGGGCGCCGAAACGCCCGCCGCTGGCGCCTACACCGCTGTCGGCCTCGCAATCGCCGCCGTGGCGCTTACGCCGCTCGTCTACTTTTTGCCCAAGGCCACCCTGGCCGCGACCATCATCGTGGCGGTTCTGAGCCTGGTCGACCTGTCCATCCTCAAGAAGACCTGGGACTATTCGAAGTCGGATTTCTCCGCTGTTGCCGCCACCATATTGCTGACCCTGTTGCTCGGCGTGGAAATCGGCGTCGCGACCGGCGTTGCGATCTCGGTCCTGATGCACCTCTACAAGACGTCGCGGCCTCACGTCGCCGAGATCGGCTTGGTGCCGCACACACAGCACTTCCGCAACATCAATCGCCACAGCGTCGAGACGGATCCGACTGTGCTGATGCTGCGCGTCGATGAGAGCCTGTACTTCGCGAACGCACGCTTCCTCGAAAGCCTGATCTTGGAACGGGTGACCGAGGGCTGCGCCATCCGCAACGTCGTCCTGATGTTCTCGGCGGTGAACGCCGTCGACTACTCGGCGTTAGAGAGCCTCGAGGCGATCAATGACCGTCTCAAGGACATGGGCATCGGTTTGCACCTATCGGAGGTGAAGGGACCGGTGATGGATCGGCTGAAGGCCTCGCATCTCCTGCAGCACCTGAACGGGCGGGTGTTTCTCTCACAGTACGATGCGTGGATGGCTGTCACAGGTCACGCCCCGGAGAGGCATGAAACCGTCGTTGCGGCCGAGGCATCCTGAACCTACGACCGCCACCGCCGCACCCAACTCGTCCTGATTGGCCTGGTTAGGCCCATGCTACCAGCGCAGGGTCCGGTCCACATCTTGCCCGCCGAGAGCAGGCAGGTCATTCCCATTCAAGGTCAAGCGCTTCGCCGAACCGCTCCGTTGCTACAAGGTGCTCGGCCTTTACGACGATCTGGTGCGCGAAGGGTCCGTGATCCGCGAGGAGCAGGATGGCTTCAAAGTGCTGCTCGATCTGAAGAAGCGTGAGCGCGCGGAAGCCATCGAAGCATTGCGGGCCATCATCGATCGGCTCAAGCCTTGATCGTCTAGCTTCTTGGGACGGACACGCTGAAGACCGATCCACGCCCGGGCGTCGAGGTCACGCCGAAGACGAAGCCTTGCTCTCGCGCGAGACGTGAGACGACGGCAAGGCCCAGGCCGGTGCCGCCCGTTTCGCCCTTCTCGTATGGCTTGAGGACACGGTCGATCTCTTCCTGCGTCATGCCCGGGCCCGTGTCGTGAACCTCGATGCGGATCCGGTCCTGTGACAGCCGGCAGCCTAGCAAGATACGCCCGCGATCGGTGTATTTGACCGCGTTCGACACGAGATTGCTCACGATCCGCATGAGCCCGATCGGGTCGGCGGTCACAGACAGGCTGCTGGGGACCGCGCGGAAGACTAGACCTTTTTCATGCGCCTCGGCCTCGAACATGCGGGCGACATTGTCGAGTACAACGGACACCGGAAAATTCTCCGCGGCCGGCTTGTCCTGCGCGCTGGCGGCGAAGCTCGCATGATGGTCGTCCGTCTTGCCGAAATCATTCGGTTGGCCAGATTCGTCTGCGATCGCCGAAGGGCGGGTTTGTTGCAAGTTCCGGTCGATAAGCTGGTCGAGATAGGACAGACTGCCCGCAATCTTCTTGCCCTCCAGGCCGGGAAGGTTCTCCACCCGTCGCAATGCCATACGTAAGGCGGCGAGGGGCTGTTGAATATCGTGGGCCGTCGTCGCCAGCTGGTCGCGCCGCCGCTCCGCCAGCTGCACGGCGCGAGCATGCTTCTCCTTGGCTACTTGCAGAGCCTCGACCGCGGCCAGCCGTTCCTTGGTCTCGGCGATCTCGCGGCGCATGGCTTCATCGCGTTCGCGGCGAATATCAAGAAGGTTCGCAAAGATGGCGAGCGCGAAAACGGTGGCTTCCAAGACAAGCGCATAGCGTGCGCCATGACCAATCATGTCTTGCGAGAACTGACCGGGCAATGCGTAGCTGACCAGTCCAAACAGGATCGGCGCGACGACGATAATGGAACCGGCGAAGAAGAAGCGCCCACCGGCTTGGCCCCGCCGCACCGCGGCGACGCCTGCCGCCACGTACAAAGACGTGCAATAGACGGCGAGGGCGAGCGCAACGAGCTTGAACCAGGGCGTTTCGAACAGCCAGAAGGACGAGACGAACATCAGGGCGGAGCCGATCAAACCGGCTACGAAGAGTTTGTTCAGCGTGGGGTGGTTCTTTGGGGCATCCACGAACGAGCGGGCGAACTGTAAGCCGGCAGCGGCCCAAATAGCGCCTATGGGAATCACCGCCATGGTGTTCCACTCGGGCCAAGACGGCCATAGGAATTGAAAGGCGTATCCGTCGGTTTGGAAGAGGTAGAGCGCCGCCGCGCAGATATAGAGGCCATAGTACAGCGCGGCACGCGACCGCAGCGCGGTCAGATAGATAACGCTGACAAGGGTCATGCCCAGCAGCAGGCCGAGGACGAGGAAGTTGTGCATGTCTTCTTGGTCGACCTGGGCGAAAAAATAGTCCGGGCTCTCGATGAAGAGGGACTGTTGGGTTGCGGCCTTGGACGAATAGGCAATGAGCAGTCCGGCGCGCTGTTGCGGTGCAAGCCGGAAGGTCGCCACGAGGTTCCGATACGCCAGCTCTCTGGCCGCGAAGGGTTCGTCTAGACCATGCGACAGGATCTCGAGCGGTTGGCCGTAGCCCTCTCCGCTCAGGCGCACGAGGTAAACCGACAAATCGTCGGACAGGGGATTGCCGAGCACGAGGTTCCATGTGCCGGGCGCCTTGGCGGCATTTTTCACCTCGGCCCACAGCCAGAATCGGGCTTTGCTGAAACCGAAATCCACGATCAACGTTTCGACCGGCTTGAACTCGTCCGTTGGGACGCGTTCGAGCGCCTCCTCGGGCGTGAGCGCCCGTTCGCCATCGATGAGATAGCTTAGATGCGGTGCGAGATCGGCGTGATAGTCCGTCAGCTGCAGTTTCAGAGGCGCATTGAACACCGCCCATGCTTGAACCGTCCCCAAGAGCGCTGCTAACAAAATGAGACAGACCTGCCACGCCCAATGCCGGTATAGTTGTGACCGTCGAGCGGCTGCGGGCTGCGGGTGCGCTGAATGGGAGATGTCGGAATGCCTCATGACGGTTTACCGAAAGTCAGCGCGACCGCGATCGTTGCGGACGATCACAAATTGCTTCGGGATGGCATCAAGCAGATCCTTCAGTCCGTAGACGGCATCTCCGTCATCGCGGAGGCGCAGGACGGCCTTGAGGCGATCAGTCTGGTGCGGCAACACAAGCCTGGCCTCCTGACCTTGGACATGGCCATGCCGTATGCCCAGGGTCTTGAGATCTACGAAGAGGTGCGGCGCTGGAGTCCCGACACGCGCGTCATCGTGTTTACGGGGCTCACGTCGCTCGGTCTTTTGAGTGAGTTGGTGACCGCCGGCGTCGACGGTCTGTTCGCCAAACGCGGCGACCCCGACGAGCTGCGCGACAGCGTCGGCGTGATCTTGAGCGGGGCGAAGGTGATCGCGCCCGAGATCGTTGCCTTGCTGGAAGAGGGCACGCCCGCGAGCAGTTTGACGGCGCGCGAGCGGCAAATTCTCAGTCTCGTCGCGACCGGCCTTTCGAACAAGGAGATCGCGACCCGATTGGGCGTGAGTCTGAAAACCGTCGACAACCATCGCACCAACCTTATGCGTAAACTCGATGTTCATTCCATCGCGGAACTTCTGAGCTACGCCTTGCGCGAAGGCCTTCTCGAAGGGTCGGATCAGCTGTAACTCGGCGATTGTGTGAAACTTCCATGCTTCGCTCGCGTGGTCCATGCCCCGATGGGTTTGACGTGCCGTCCGTGAACGGTTCCGTCGACGGGTCAGGGCCGCAATTGCCAACAAGCTAGGAGAAATTCCACGCCGGCTCGATAGGGTGGATCCCCTATATTGGCGATCGCGCCAACGCCCGCCGTGGCAAGGGGGCCTAGATTCGAGCGGCTAGTTCGTGGCCAGCTAGGCGCGGACCTTTTGAGTCTTATCGAGTTCGCGCGCGGCACCGGCAGCGGCTAGTGAGGCGCCGCCGTCCGAGTAGCGCTTCTGCGCATTGGCGAGGCGTCCATTTTCTCAAGTGCTGCGAGATCCGTCAGGGTCTAGGCAAGCTGCACCTCCGCGTAAATCCGCTCGAAGACTGGAGGCTGCGTCTTGCGTCTGTGACCGCGAAGCCCACTCGTTAGACTCCAAGCGAGTTTCATGGTTGCGTGCGGTCATAACGGGGGCAGCACGTTCTCCAGTTGGAGGGGCAAAAGCGTGGCGCAGGGTGATCAGCGGTGGAGGTGAGCGCGGCGCGGCACGTGTTATCGATCGCAGCGCTGGTCATCGCCGGCGAGTCCGTCTTTCTGTTGCCCTTTGTCCTCGCGCGCGTCTTCCGTCCAACGCTTCTCGAAGTTTTCGACCTCACCAATCTCGAACTAGGCACGGCCTACTCTGTCTACGGCGTTGTCGCCATGGCCGCCTACTTCTTCGGCGGGCCGCTCGCGGACAAATTTCCAGCGCGCATCTTGCTGGCCATCGCATTGGTATCGACGGCGGCGGGCGGCCTTGTGATGCTGACGGTGCCGTCCTTCTCGACGCTGGTCGCGCTCTACGCCTACTGGGGCGTCACGACCATCGCCCTGTTCTGGGCGCCGTTGATCCGCGCAACACGGCAATGGGGCGGTGAGGACGAGCAGGGTCGTGCGTTCGGCTTGCTCGACGGAGGACGTGGCCTGCTGGCGGCCTTAATGGGCGTGATCATGGTGGTGCTGTTCGCGGGCCTGCTGCCGGCCGACAGCGAAGCGGCGAGCCTTGCCGAGAAGACGGACGCGTTGCGCCATGTCATTCTGGTTCTGTCCTGCATGACCTTCGCGGCGGCGGTGTTGGTTATTCTGGCGTTGCCCAATAACGATCCTTCCGAAACGGGTGCGAACCAGCCCCTGTCGCTCAAAGGCGTTGCGCGTGTGGCCGTCTTGCCGAGTGTCTGGCTCCAAGCCGCGATCATCCTGTGTGCCTATGTCGGCTTCAAAGCGATTGACGACTTCTCGCTGTATGCCAATCAAGTCATCGGGCTGGATGAAGTCGACGCAGCTAGCGCCGGTGTCTTGTCGTTATGGATCCGCCCCTTCGCCGCGGTCGGCGCGGGACTTCTGGCCGATCGGATTGGCGCTTCGACCATGACGGTGATTTCATTCGCGCTTCTGGCCGTCGGTAGCCTCATTCTGGCAAGCGGGCTGATCGGTGCTGGCATGGTCTGGATCTTTCTGCTCACGATCGTGTGCAGCAGCATCGGCATCTTTGCCTTGCGCGGCCTTTATTTTGCAATCATGCGCGAAGGGAAGGTTCCGCGTGCGTTCACGGGGGCGGCCGTCGGCCTCGTCTCCGTGATCGGCTACACGCCCGATGTCTTCATGGGCCCGCTCATGGGGTATCTGCTGGACCAATCGCCGGGTGCGGCGGGGCATCAGCATGTCTGGAAATCTAGTTTTCTGTTGCGCTCCACCCGGTGTCGCCAGGGTCGGTGCCGCTCATCGACTTTGGAGGCCAATCCATGGTGCGCCTATTTTCTCTTATCGCTGTGCTCGTTGCGTTCGGGCCCGCGCCGGTTCACGCCCAAACGCTCACGGCCGCAGAAGTCCTCGACGAGATGCTCAATAAGACCATCGTGACGCGGCAGTTCGGGATGAAGGTCACCATGCGTTATCGTCCCGGCGGCGTCGTGTCCGCCGAAGCGTTGATCGGCTCTGTGGACGGAACCTGGCGCGCCAAGGGCAACAAGATCTGCTCCACATTTCCAAGTGGGCCCGCCAAGGGCACGAGCTGCGTCAGCTTCAGGCGCGTCGGCCCGAGCCAATATGTGAGTTCGGAAGGCGTCCGCTTTCGCGTGATCGATTGATCGCGGGCGTCTTGCCTCTCGTCGCGCGGGCCGACGGTTTAACGCGCTTGAGGGCCTGACGAAGGCCGCAACGGCGCCGGCTCTTGCCAGGCCTCTCGGCGCCTGCCATGTCTGTCGCTGACAGCACCCTTTCGCGACGGAGCACAATGCAGCACGCCACATCGAGACTGTTTGTCGGCCTCGCGATGGCGGTGTTGGTGAGTGCGTCCGCGACGTCGTCACGCTCGGAAGAGACAACCATCGCCGTCGCCGCCAATTTCACGTCGGCCGCGAAGCGGCTCGGCGCGGCCTTCGAGGCGTCGAGCGGCCATCGTGTCGTGTTCAGTTTCGGCTCCACCGGGCAGCTCTACACCCAGATCGCGCACGGGGCGCCGTTCGATGCTTTTTTGGCGGCAGACGAAGCGCGCCCGGAGCGGGCGATCGCTGACGGCCTGGGCGTCAAGGGAAGCCGGTTCACCTATGCGACCGGCGTTCTCGTTCTCTGGAGTGCCGACCCCGATCGGATTGATGGCACGCCGGCGGTGTTGTCCGATCCCACCCTGCGCCATGTCGGCATCGCCAACCCCGCCACCGCGCCGTACGGGGCGGCTGCGATCCAGACGATGAAGGCCCTTGGCGTTCTCGAAGGTCTTGAATCCCGGCTAGTTGAGGGAAAGAGTGTCACTCAGACCTACCAGTTTGTGGCCACCCGCAATGCGCCGGTGGGATTTATTGCCGCCTCGCAGGTCAAGGTCGGCGACACGGGTTCGCACTGGACCGTGCCCGAAGACATGTATCGTCCTTTGCGGCAAGATGCTGTTCTCTTGGAGCGTGGCCGTGACAACGAGGCCGCAAAGGCTTTTCTGGAGTTCCTCAAAAGCGCGGAAGCCGTCAAAATGATCGAGGAACTGGGATATCGGGCGCCGAGAGACGATTAGGGGGGAGGACTGCCATGTTCGATGCGGCGATGTTCGAGACGATTCTGCTCACGCTGCAACTCGCGGCTGTCACCACAATCGTTCTGCTCATCATCGGCATCCCGCTCGGGTGGTGGCTCGCCCGAAGCAAGATGCGGGCAAAAGAGATTGTCGCGGTCTTCGTCTCTTTACCGATTGTGTTGCCACCGACGGTTCTGGGATTTTACCTGCTGATCGCCATGGGGCCGAATAGTCCGCTTACGGAATTGATCGGACGCTCGCTACCTTTCACATTCGAGGGTCTCGTCGTGGGGTCCACGATTTATTCGCTGCCCTTCGTCGTCAATCCCATCCGAAATGCGTTCGAAACAATGAGTCAGCGCCACTGGGAGGCCGCGGCGACGTTGCGTGCGCGGCCGCTGGACGCGTTTATCAATGTTGCGCTGCCGCTTGCGCTGCCGGGCATCCTCACCGGCGCCATCCTCGGATTTGCCCACACCATGGGTGAGTTCGGCGTGGTGCTGATGATCGGCGGCAGCATTCCCGGCGAGACCAAAGTCCTCTCGATCGCGATCTTCGACTTCGTGGAAACGCTCGAATGGGGCAAGGCCCATGTGCTGGCCGGCGCGATGCTGGTGCTGTCCTTCGCGGTAATTCTCGCGATGCGCACCGTCGAAACGCGTTTCAAGAGCGACCTCCCGTGATCGAGGCGCGCTTCTCAGGCGAACAAGGCAGTTTCAAGCTCGACGCCGACTTCACCGTCCCGAGCGAGGGTGTCACCGCGTTTTTCGGGCCCTCCGGCTGCGGCAAGACCACGGTGCTGCGCTGCGTGGCGGGCCTCACCCGCATGAAAGAGGGGCGCCTCGTTATCGACGGGGAAACGTGGCAAGAGGGGCGGCGCTTCGTGCCTGTTCATCGGCGCGCGGTCGGCTATGTCTTTCAGGAAGCGAGCCTGTTTCCGCACCTCTCGGTGCGCGGCAACCTCGAGTTCGGGCAGAAACGGGCCAAGCGCGGCCAGCGCACCATCGACTTCGATGATTTGGTCGACCTGCTCGCGATTGCACCGCTTTTCGACCGGCCGACGGCGCATCTGTCCGGCGGCGAACGTCAACGTGTCGCGATTGGCCGGGCGCTTCTTTCGCAGCCGCGTCTCCTTTTGATGGACGAGCCGCTGTCGGCCCTCGACCGCATGGGGCTGGACGAGATCCTGCCCTATCTCGAACAGCTGCACAGAACCCTGTCGATCCCGGTCCTCTATGTCAGTCACGACCTCGAGGAAATCGAACGGCTGGCCGACACTTTGGTTCTAATGCGGCGCGGCACGGTGCGGGCGGCCGGCCCCATCGCCGATGTGATCTCGAATCCAAACCTCCCTTTGGTCCACATGCCGGAACCCGCCGCGGTTCTGGATGGAACCGTCAAGGAGTACGACTCCGGCTATGGAATCGCGAGGGTCGAGGTGCTGGGCGGCATGCTTCTTGTGGCCGGCGACTTAGGGCCAACCGGAACGGTCCGCCGGTTGCGGATCGGTGCAAGCGACGTGAGCCTCAGCCGCGAAGCGGTCACGGACACCACGATCTTGAACGCGCTGCCCGTGCGTATCGATACGGTTCAGCCCAGCGGCGACACACAGATGACCGTCCGGCTCAAACTCGGGGCGGAGGGAAGCGGAGCGGCGCTGCTGAGCCGCGTCTCGCGACTGTCGTGGGACAACCTCGGCTTCAAACCTGGGGACACGGTCGTCGCGCAAATTAAGGCCGTGGCGCTCGCCAGAACCTAGGATGGCGTGGTAGCTGCGGCCCCCGCAGCTCTAGGACGGTGTCTTCCGTGACCGGATAAGCACGGCGCACAGGACCACACCGATCACCGACGCCACGGTCATCAAGATCATGATTCCGGAGAAGCCGTCGTCGAACGCTCGCAAGAGGCCGCTTTCGATCTTTGTTGCGTCGCCCGACGGGAGTTGAGCCAGGGCCTTGGTGACCTGCCTCTGAGAGCCATGAACCAGCGTGACCTTCAGCGCATGCGGGTCAGGAAGCGTGCCATCCAAACCATCGATGACCGGATCGACGACATGGCGCTTGATTTGGGCGGCGACGACAGCGCCGAGCGCGGTGCCAACCGCAAGTCCTGAATACAGACAAGTGTTGAGCACACCGGAGCCTTGGCCGGCATTGGTGTCGGGCAGAGCGTCCAAGCCTGTACGGGGCAGGAGCGTCATCGTGAGACCCACGCCGACGCCGATGAATGTCAGCCGCCACCAAATGTCGTCGAACGCTGTTTGATGGTCGACGCCGCGCATCAGCCAGAATCCAATCGCGAGGGCGATCATGCTGGCGGTCGCCCAGATGCCGTAGGTCTTCGGTGGGATTGTGTGCGGCGCCGCCAGAGAGACCATGAACATCACAAACGTGAACGGCAGGAGAGCAAGTCCCGCCTGCAAGGCGCTGAAGCCCAAGCCTTCCGGAGCCTGGATGAAGTAGTTGACGAAGAAGAGGATGCCGATCTGCGTAAACCCGGCCAAGAACATCCCGGTTGTCGCGGCTAGATAGTTCCGATAGCGGAAGAAGCCGAAGCGGACGAGCGGCTCTGTCGTGTGCAACTCCCAGGCCGCAAAACCCGCGCCCGCCAGGAGCGTCAGCGCAAATAGGCCGAGCGCCTGCATCGAGGTCCATCCGTAAAGGGGCCCGCAGGTCAGCGCGTAGAGCAACGCAGCAAGCGTCACAAACAGCAGGGCGATACCGGCAAAGTCGGTCCGCTTGCCGCTCTCGAGCACGGCCGGCGTCAGACCGGCGTGGACCACCCACAGACTGAGCAGCACGGCCGTTCCCAGAATCGCCAGATCGAGCACGAAGATCGCCCGCCAGCTTATGCCGTCGGTCAGAGCCCCGCCGATCAGAGGGCCGAGGGCGAAGCCCAGGGCCACGGCGGCCGCCCAGACGCCGTGAGCGGAGGCGCGCTCATCGGCGGGAGTTGACCGGCTGATTAGGGCGACCGACGAGGCCATCACCGCAGCGATCCCCAGTCCTTGGAAGGCCCGCCCCACAAGCAGGAGTACTTCCCCGTCCGCGCAGGCGATGGCGATCGAGCCGAGCGCAAAAAAGGCCAGACCCGACACGAAGATGCGGATCATGCCGAACGTGTCGCCAAAATGGCCCATGGCTGCCAGCGTCGCCGCGCCGAACAGCATGTAGATGTTGATCACCCATTGCAGTGTGTCGACGTCGAGATCGAGGTCCGACTTCATGGCCGGAAGGGCGGTCATGACGGCGGTCGTATTGTAGGCGACAGCAAACGCACCGGCGCCTGCGGCCGCGACCACCAGCCAGAAGCTAGACTTTCTGCCTTTGGTGTCGGCCGTTTGCTCCATCGGCTCCCCCTGATGCGAAAATCCCGCACAGGGTCTAGCACACTGATTTGACTATTGCGCGTTGTGGCGAAGACTGCGCCGGGATCCTGCGAGCGGCGGCGATTAGTTTGCCACGCGCGAACGGTTCGCCCCTTGAGTGAGCGATATCTTGACCGGTATCAACGTCATGGGGAGATATTTGGGTAGGTGTGAAAGCAGCCGCCCGGGAGAGCAGCGCGAAAGACAACCGGGAGGACAACGACTCTATGAAGACCTTCATCATTGCCGCCATCGTCCTTGGCGGATGCCGCCCAGATCGGGGCCGCCAATGCCTCCGCTTATAGCGAGGCTGTGCGGAAGCACTGCCGGGCGGACTACAAGAAGTATTGTGGCGAGTATGGACTGGAAACCCATGCCTTCCGGAATTGCATGGCTATGAAGAAGAACGAATGGGTTTTGGGCGCGATCGCAGCGACGGCTTTGACGCTGCTGAGCATCGGCGCCGGCTTTGCCGCCGATTGGGCGGGGACGTATGTCACCGCGGACACGAAGGGCAACGAATTCACCATCACCCTCGGGAAAGACGGCGCGGCACGCGGCGAAAAGGAGGGGCACGTCCTGAAAGGCTCTTGGGCGCAGGACGACGAAAGCGCTCTCATCAAATGGACCACCGGCTGGACGACCAAGCTCAGCCTGGATGGGGATGCTTACCAGAAAACCGCGTACAGGCCCGGCACCCCCGTCACGGATGAGGGGGGCAAGGCGACCCCCGCCAAAAAGGTCGACTAGGAGCCTTGATCTTGCGTTCGCTCTGGGCTCTTCGTCGCGGCCGGACGCCCAAAGCCAGGACGGTCTAGCCACCGACACATGGCCTTCGCCCAGCGCGCGAAAGTGCTAATGTCCCGGCGATGCATGGACCTGTGCCGAACAAGCGCCCCCGCGGCAGAATGGAGCGATTGCGGCGTGCGATCCTGAACCCGGAGACGGGCGCCGTGCATTATGGCGTTGCCGTCGCGGCCGTGGTCGGCATGGCGTGCCTGGCTTGGGGACTGTATCCGTGGCTGGAGGGGCGCGCGTCCTTCCTTATCTTTATCCCTGGCCTTGCGATCGCGGCCGGATTTGGCGGTATCGGCCCCGGTCTCCTGGCGACATTCCTGTCGGCGGCGATCGGCTATGCGCTGATTCCGCATAACACTGCCGCAGTCCCGGATCTGGCCGAGGTCGGAATATTCTCCGGCGTCGGGATCGGCATTGCCTGGTTGGGCGAGTTGCTACGGAAGGCCCGCCTGCGCGGGCGCCGCAGCGCCAAGGAGGTCCGCGCACGCGAAGCCCATTTGCGGTCTATTCTAGACACGGTGCCGGATGCGACCGTGGTCATCGACGAGACCGGCATGATCCGCTCCTTCAGCGCCGCGGCCGAGCGCCTGTTCGGCCACACGGAAGTGGAGGTCGCGGGCAAGAACGTGTCGATGCTGATGCCCTCGCCGTTCCGCGAAGGGCACGACGCTTACATCTCGCGTTATCTCAAAACAGGACAGAAGCGCATCATCGGCTTCGACCGGGTTGTCACCGGAGAGCGGAAAGACGGCTCCACGTTTCCGATGAAGCTCGAGGTCGCCGAAATGCAGTCCGGAGAGCAGCGTTTCTTTACCGGATTCATTCGCGATCTCACGGAACGCCAGAGAACCGAGAAGCAGTTGCAGGACTTGCAGACTGAGCTCGCACGGCTGTCGCGGCTGACGGCCATGGGCGAGATGGCCTCGACCCTGGCCCATGAGGTCAATCAGCCCCTGACGGCGATTTCCAACTATCTGCAAGGCTGCAACCGCCTGTTGGAATCCATCGAGGATCAAAAGGTTTCCATGGTGCGCGAGGCGCTGGCCGCCACGACGAAGCAGACCCTGCGCGCGGCCGACATAATCCGGCAGCTCCGTGATTTCGTGACGCACCACGAAACCGTCCGCCATTCCGAGAACATCAATGACCTTGTCGAGGAGACCGGCGCCTTGGCCCTGATCGATGCCAAGGACGGGGGCGTGAAGCCGAGCTTTCAGCTTGATAGGTCCGTTTCGAACGTGATGGTCATCAAGGTTCAGGTTCAGCAGGTCTTGCTGAACCTCATGCGCAACGCCATCGAAGCCATGGAGGGCTGCGACCCGAAAGTCCTATTGGTCACGACGGCCCGGTCGGCTACCGATACCTTCGAGACGGGAGAGCCCATGGTGCAGGTCACGGTCGCCGATACCGGGAGTGGCATTTCCGAGGAGATTGCCGACCAGCTCTTTCAGCCCTTCGTCACGACCAAGGCCAATGGCATGGGTGTCGGGCTGTCGATCTCCAAGCGCTTGGTCGAGGCACATGGAGGACGCATGTGGGTCGAGAAGAATCCGGGTGGCGGCACCGTGTTCCGGTTTACCCTGGAGCCGGCCAGAAGTGAGGACGGGGCCTAATGCCAACCAATCCTGTCGTGCATATCGTCGATGACGACGAGGCGGTTCGCCAATCCTTGGCATTCATGCTCGGTTCGGCCGGTCTTCCTGTCCGGCTCTACGAATCGGCCAGCGCTTTCCTCGAGGACCTCGATCCCATGTTGTGCGGATGTCTCGTCACGGACGTCCGCATGCCCGATATGACGGGAATCGAACTGCTTGGGCGGCTCAAGGGCAAAGTGCCTTGCCTGGCGGCCATTGTCATCACGGGCCATGGCGATGTTCCGCTGGCCGTCGAGGCGATGAAGGCGGGCGCCGTGGATTTCATCGAGAAGCCCTTCGAGGATGAGGTCTTGATCAGAGCGGTGGAAGCCGCGCTCAAGGGGGCCGGTGGAGACGGCGATACGCCGCTGCAAGAGGTCATTAGCCGGCTTGCGACCTTGTCCGAACGGGAGCGTCAGGTGCTGGAAGGTCTCGTGGCAGGGCAAGCGAACAAGGTCATCGCTGCCGCTTATGGGATCAGCCCGCGCACGGTGGAAGTTTACCGTGCGAACGTCATGACGAAGATGCAGGCGAAGAGCCTCTCGGAATTAGTTCGGATGGCCGTTCTGGCCCATGTCGGACCCGCCGGCGAGATCCCCGGTTAAGGCCGAACAGCCAAAAGGTTATCGTCAGGATTTCCTCTTGATGTGGCTCAAGGCTGCACGTGCGGCGCTGCATACACTGCGAGCATCCACGGGATGAACCGCTGGGGCGGGATCGATGTTCGGGAAGAGGCGCATGAGCCAGGCAGGCACGGTCTTGATTGCCGTCGGTGATGGGACGCTTGCAGACAGTTTGCGGTTTTCGCTGGAGCTTGAAGGATATGAGACACGTTTTTGCGACGAACGCGCATTATCCCCGCTCTTGCGGTCGCCCTGTCTCAACGGCGCCTGCATGGTGTTGGACCAGGACGTCTTTTCGCGGGTCGCGGAAGCTGGTGGCACAGAGTTCCCCTGCAATCCCTGTGTCCCGGTCATCCTCATGGTCTCCCAGAAGACCGACCGGCTCCTCGCCAAGGCCAAGACCGGCGGGGTCACCAAGGTTCTCGAAAAGCCGGTCCTAGGCGGGCTCATGCTGGAGACGATCCGGCAAGTAATTGAAAATAATGAGAACAAAGAACGAGCGGTGCTGCCGTCTTAGAATTTGCGCGCGCCTACGTAGTTTCCCTTAGGGTGCCGGCCCGAATTTTGATCGAGCGCAAACATCTCTATCTCTCATGTCAGTCAATTTAACCTTTCGGGGGTTATGATGCTGACGCCGCATACCATCACCGATCTTCAACAGAGTCAGATGCCGCCCGCGCTGACGGTTCTTCCGCAGCTGCGCGATGAAGGCGATTTTCACACATCGAGCGTTCCGCTCAACTTCGCGCGCAATAGCGAGGTCTTTGCCGAGGGCGAAACGGCCGGATACGTCTACAAGATCGTATCGGGCGTTGTTCGCGAATCGAAGCTTCTGTCGGACGGGCGCAGGCAAATCAGTGCCTTTCACCTCCCGGGCGATATGTTCGGGTTCGAGGTCGAGCATGTGCACCATGTATCGGCCGAGGCGATCGGGCCGGTGAAGGTTCTCGCCTATAAATGGCAGAGCCTGCTCAGCGCCACTTCGTCGAGCGGCTTCGTTCACGAGTTGCTCAACCGCACCATGATTGGCCTTCGGCAGACTCAGGATCATCTGCTGCTCCTCGGCCGGAAAAATGCGCTGGAGCGTCTCGCGGCGTTCCTGATCGAGATGGCGCGCCGGACGGGCTCCGATCGCTCACTACAGCTGGCCATGCCGCGCCACGATATTGCCGACTATCTCGGCCTTACGCTCGAGACAGTCTCACGGATGTTTGCTGAACTTAAGGACGCCGGTATCATCAGGCTCGAATCGGCTCGGCAGGTCTCGATTCTCGACATGCGGAAGCTGGAGGCAATGGCTACATGATTCCACGCGGACATCGGCAATCTTATGGCGCTAGCGCCCTCCTGGCAGTTACACTGCTGGTTGGTCTTGGTTTAGCGGCGCAAGCGAACGAGCCGGTTGCGAACAAGTTGCGCCTCGAGCAAGGCAGGGCCCTGGCAGACCGGGTCTGTTCCAATTGCCACCTTGTGTCCGACCAGCAGAACAACGCGGTTGCCGATGTGCCGACCTTTCAAGAAATCGCGGACAAGCCGGAGCAAACGGAAGGCCGCATTATGGCGCGCATCGCCATTCCCAAACATCCCATGCCCGTCATTCCCATCAGTAAGGAAGAACTCGAGGATGTCGCGGCCTACATCATGAGTTTGCGAAGCGAGTAGGCGGCAAGCGAACGATCCTACTATCGTATGGGATCGGCGAAGCTTGCGCTGGATCAAGGTTTGCCGGCTCCGGTCGGCGTGTAACGATGCTGTATTGAGCCGCGATGGCTGACGCGGTTCTCATAACGTTTCCGGGGCTCTGCGCTGCCGGGGCAGATCTGGGCAACGCTTGAGATTGAGGGGTTGGGACCATGACCGCATCGACGCAGCGGGATGAGTGGAAAGCGCTGTCGGATATTCTTGCGCTCGGGGCCGCAGCGTTTCTCGTTGTCATCGGCCTTGTTCTCGCGATAGCGGGCGAAGACGCCGCCATGAAGTTTCATGGCTGCATTCTGCTGGGCGCTTCGGGTCTCGCACTCCTTTACATGCTGACTCAGTTCGTCGAGGCCCGTGAGCCCCCCGACACCAGCGGCTATGCCGATGGCGTCATCCGGGCGGGTGTCATTGCGACGGTCTTTTGGGGATTGGCCGGATTTATCGTAGGCGACCTCATCGCCTGGCAGCTGGCATTTCCCTTCCTCAATTTTGATTTGCCCTGGACCAGCTTCGGGCGGCTACGGCCGCTCCACACATCGGCGGTGATCTTTGCGTTCGGCGGCAATGCGCTGATCGCGACATCGTTCTACGTCGTTCAGCGTACCTGTCGCGC
>JARRPE010000037.1:0-17270 GCA_037383205.1 Methyloceanibacter sp. | reverse complement strand
GCCTTAACGAAGAGGAGCCCGGCCTCTTCCGTTTCGGCCTCCGAGCACCTATTTTTGGGACTCTTCCGAAAGACGAATCAGGGACCGGCACCAGGTTCGTCCCATAGCCCCCGACAAGCAGGACATTCATGACAAATCCGGTCGACACATATATGAGCACGCTCGTTCCCATGGTGGTCGAGCAGACCAATCGCGGCGAGCGCGCCTACGACATCTACTCGCGCCTGCTAAAGGAGCGGATCATCTTCGTGACGGGAGTGATCGAGGACCACATGGCCTCGCTCATCACCGCGCAGCTTCTCTTCTTGGAAGCCGAGAACCCCAAGAAAGAGATCTCGATGTACATCAACTCGCCGGGCGGGGTGGTGACGTCGGGAATGGCGATCTACGACACGATGCAGTTCATCCGCCCGCCGGTTTCGACACTCTGCATTGGCCAAGCCGCATCCATGGGATCGTTACTGCTTTGCGCCGGCGAGAAGGGCATGCGCTATGCGGTGCCCAACGCGCGGGTCATGCTGCATCAGCCCTCCGGCGGCTTCCAAGGTCAGGCCAGTGACATCGAGCGCCACGCCGAAGACATCATCAAGCTCAAGCGCCGGCTGAACGAAATCTACGTCCACCACACAGGTCAGGACTACGCAACGATCGAACAGACGCTTGATCGCGATTTCTTCTTCACAGCCGACGAGGCTCAGAAGTTCGGGCTCATCGACGAGGTCGTCAGTAAGCGTCAAGGCGACGCACCGTCGGAGGATGAACCGGCGCCGGCGTCCTGATTTTGCCTCGATCAGGCCCGAAAGCTCTTGTGGCCGAAGGGCCTGTTTCCGGCCCGTTGCCTTGGCGGTGTGGCATACTTCGTGGCACCATAGCGATTCTCGGTGCCCAACGCGGCATCGAGGCTGAACGCCAGAGTGAGGACTTACGGGATTAATCAATCCTTGATCAGTGCCACCCCAACATGGTCAGATCATAAGTCCGTCGGCTTGTTTTACGGGCTCGGCGGCACTTTGCAGGGCGGACAACGGCATTTTCGGAGCATTCGGATCGCCGCACCCATTCGGCAGCAACGAAGAACAATTGGAAATTAAGGAATGAGCAAGGTGAGCGGAACGGATTCCAAAAATACCCTCTACTGCTCTTTCTGTGGTAAGAGTCAGCACGAGGTCCGCAAGCTGATCGCAGGGCCAACAGTGTTCATCTGCGATGAATGCGTAGAGCTTTGCATGGATATTATTCGCGAGGAGAACAAGAGCTCTCTCGTGAAGTCTCGCGATGGCGTTCCGACGCCTCAGGAAATCTGTCAGGTCCTCGACGATTACGTGATCGGCCAGGATTACGCCAAGCGCGTGTTGTCCGTGGCGGTTCACAACCACTACAAGCGGCTGAACCACTCCGGCAAGAATTCCGACGTCGAATTGGCCAAGTCGAACATTCTCCTGATTGGCCCGACCGGCTGCGGCAAGACGCTGCTGGCCCAGACGCTCGCACGCATTCTCGACGTGCCGTTCACCATGGCGGACGCGACCACGCTCACCGAGGCGGGCTATGTCGGCGAGGATGTCGAAAATATCATTTTGAAGCTGCTCCAGGCGGCCGACTACAACGTCGAACGGGCCCAGCGCGGCATCGTCTACATCGACGAGGTCGATAAGATCAGCCGGAAGTCCGACAATCCGTCGATCACGCGGGACGTGTCGGGCGAGGGCGTGCAGCAGGCCCTGCTGAAGATCATGGAAGGCACGGTCGCTTCGGTCCCGCCGCAGGGCGGGCGCAAGCATCCGCAGCAGGAATTCCTGCAAGTCGATACGACAAACATCCTGGTCGTGTGCGGCGGTGCGTTCGCAGGGTTGGAGAAGATCATTTCCGCGCGCGGCCGGTCCACGTCGATCGGCTTCGGCGCCAAAGTCGAGATGGTCGACGAGCGCCGCACCGGCGATATCCTGCGCGGCATCGAGCCTGAGGATCTGTTGCGGTTCGGCCTCATCCCGGAATTCATCGGCCGTGTGCCGGTGATCGCCACGCTCGATGATCTTGATGAGGACGCCCTGATCCGGATTCTGACGGAGCCGAAGAACGCGCTGGTGCGCCAATACCAGCGCCTCTTCGAGATGGAAGACGTTCAACTCTCGTTCGCCGACGAGGCCTTGCTGGCGATCGCCAAGAAGGCCATCGAACGGAAGACGGGTGCACGCGGACTCCGGTCGATCATGGAAGGGATTCTTCTCGACACCATGTTCGAGCTGCCCAGCATGCGCGGGGTGGAGGAAGTCGTGATTAGCGCCGAGGTGGTCGACGGCAAAGCCCGGCCCTTGCGGATCTACTCCGAACGTCAGGACGAGGTCGGGACTAGCGCCTGACCGTTTTCCACATGATTGTCGGCTTGATGGACCTCGCGAATCCCACTCTCATTGGGGGAGGCGGGGTTCAGCCTATCCGGGGACCGGCCCTTGACGGCGGGTCTCCCGAAAGCCACTTTCCGGGGGTGGGCGGGCTAAAGTGACGCAGTGCTCTCTGGCGAATGCCAGGAGACTATACTCGGGACGGCGAATTGAACAGAATTGGGGGGTGCCGAGACCGGTTTCGCGAAGTGATTGATGGCCAGCGAAGACCTGGCCAGCCATAGCAAGGAAGGCGACGGAAAGACTATGACTGACACAAACCCGTCCGTGACCATTGAAGGTGGCCCGGAACTTTACCCGGTGCTTCCGCTTCGCGACATTGTGGTCTTCCCCTACATGATCGTGCCGCTGTTCGTCGGCCGCGAAAAATCCATCGCCGCGCTCGAAGAAGTCATGCGGACCGACAAGCAGATCCTGCTGGTCGCCCAGAAGAACGCCTCGGACGACGAGCCGACGGCTGAAGGCATCTACGACATGGGCACGCTTGCGTCCGTGCTGCAGCTCCTGAAGCTGCCCGACGGCACGGTCAAGGTGCTGGTCGAAGGATCGCGCCGTGCGGTCATCAAGAATTACACCGACAACGAGAACTACTTCGAAGCCGAGATCGAATCCGTCGAGGAGCAGACCGGTGAAGAGAGCGAGATCGAGGCGCTGGCGCGGTCCGTCGTGTCTCAGTTCGAAAGCTATGTGAAGCTCAACAAGAAGATTTCACCCGAAGTGCTCGGCACGACGAGCCATATCGAGGACTACTCGAAACTCGCCGACACGATCGCCTCGCACCTCGCCATCAAGATCGGCGAGAAGCAGCAGATCCTCGAGATCACCTCTGTGTCCGAACGGCTGGAGCGTGTGTTCACGCTGATGGAAAGCGAGATTTCCGTCCTCCAGGTCGAGCGGAAGATCAGGAGCCGCGTGAAGCGTCAGATGGAGAAGACGCAGCGCGAGTACTACCTGAACGAACAGATGAAGGCGATCCAGAAGGAGCTCGGCGACAGCGAAGAGGGCCGGGACGATCTGGCTGAACTCGAGCAGAAGATCGAGAAGACCAAGCTGACCCGCGAAGCGCGCGAAAAGGCCATGGGCGAGCTCAAGAAGCTCCGCCAGATGAGCCCGATGTCAGCCGAGGCCACGGTTGTCCGCAACTACCTGGATTGGCTGCTGTCGATCCCGTGGGGCTCGAAGGGCAAGGTCAAACGCGATCTGGACGATGCCCAGAAGGTGCTCGACGAGGACCATTATGGTCTCGAGAAGGTCAAGGACCGGATCGTCGAATATCTTGCCGTTCAGAACCGGACCAACATGCTCAAGGGCCCGATCCTGTGCCTCGTCGGGCCGCCCGGCGTCGGCAAGACCTCGCTCGGCAAGTCGATCGCCAAATCGACGGGCCGCGAGTTCGTGCGTATGAGCCTTGGCGGCGTCCGCGACGAAGCGGAGATCCGCGGCCATCGCCGGACCTATATCGGCTCGATGCCAGGCAAGGTCATCCAGTCCATGCGGAAGGCCAAGAAGGTCAACCCGCTCTTCCTGTTGGACGAGATCGACAAGATGGGCGCCGATTTCCGCGGCGACCCGGCCTCGGCCTTGCTGGAAGTGCTGGACCCCGAGCAGAACAACACGTTCAACGACCACTATCTGGAAGTGGACTACGACCTGTCGAATGTGATGTTCGTCACGACCGCCAACACGCTGAACATCCCGCCGGCCCTGATGGACCGGATGGAGATCATCCGCATTGCCGGTTACACCGAGGACGAGAAGGTCGAGATCGCCCGGCGCCACCTGATCCCCGAGCAGATCAAGAACCACGGCCTCGAGCCGCACGAGTTCACTCTCGAAGAAGATGCGCTGCAGGAACTCATTCGCCGTTACACCCGGGAAGCGGGCGTCCGGAGCCTGGAACGCGAACTCGCCAAGCTGGCGCGAAAAGGCGTGAAGGAGCTCCTGACCACGGACCACACCACCGTGACCGTCACGAAGGAGAACCTGTCCGACTATCTCGGCGTCCCCAAGTATCGCTATGGCGAGGCGGAGCTGGAAGACCAGGTCGGTGTGGTGACGGGCCTCGCCTGGACCGAGGTCGGCGGCGAGATCCTCACCGTCGAAGGCGTCATGATGCCGGGCAAGGGTAAGATGACCGTCACCGGCAATCTGCGCGATGTCATGAAAGAATCGATTCAGGCCGCGAACGCCTATGTGCGTTCCCGGGCTGTCGATTTCGGCATAGAGCCGCCGTTGTTCGAACGGCGGGATATCCACGTGCACGTTCCGGAAGGGGCGACCCCGAAGGATGGGCCGTCCGCGGGCGTGGCCATGGCTACAGCCATCATCTCGCTGATGACCGGAATTCCGGTGCGGCGCGACGTGGCGATGACCGGTGAGATTACCCTGCGCGGCCGGGTGCTGCCCATTGGCGGGCTCAAGGAGAAGATGCTTGCCGCACTGCGCGCCGGCATCAAGACCGTCATCATCCCTGAGGAAAACGTCAAGGATCTCGCTGAGATACCCGATAAGCTTAAGAATCAACTTGAGATTATGCCGGTGTCCCGCGTCGATGAGGTCTTGAAGATCGCCTTCACCCGCACGCCTCAACCCATCGTCTGGGAAGAGGAAGGCGGGGACACGTCGCAGGTCGTTCCCAACAAGGACGACGCCGGCACAGGCCTCACTGCCCACTGATCCGACAGCACGCTCAGCCCCTTCGCCGTTAAAACGCCCCATTCGTCTGGTTCGGCGTTATGCACCGATTCGGCTAAGAATGTTGATTTTCTGGGCTTTTTGCGCGACTCATACACGACCTGTTTGTGAATCGATGCGTACCCCTATGGGGCCCAAGGGTTCATAACAAGCGCCCCACAACGGGGCCGAGCGAAAGGATATCATCGTGAACAAAGCAGAGCTTGTCGCCCAAGTGGCGAAGGAATCCGAATTGTCGAAGGATGCTGCCGAGAAGGCTGTCGACGCGACCTTCAAGAATATCGAGAAGGCTTTGAGCGGTGGCGACACGGTGCGTATTGTCGGCTTTGGCAATTTCCAGGTCGCGCAGCGCAAGGCCTCCGTCGGCCGCAACCCACGCACAGGCGCGGAAGTTCAGATCCCGGCCTCCCGTGTTCCGAAGTTCCGTGCCGGTAAGGCTCTGAAGGAGGCGGTCAACGGCTAAGCGGCCGGCGACCCTTCAGCGACTTTCAGGCGAAGCCTCGCGAAAGCGGGGCTTCGTCTTTTCTGCCTCTACTTCCGTCGTCGGCCGCGCGGCTCTTGGGCCGAACGCGCTATTCGGCGGAACGCGCTCTTAGGCGCAACGCACTCTTGGCAGGGCGCACGTCTTGGTCTAACGCTTCGGACCTGACGAGCGCGGCCTAGCGGGCGGTTAGCTCAGTTGGTAGAGCGCCACGTTTACACCGTGGATGTCGGCAGTTCGAGCCTGTCACCGCCCACCATTCTCGCACGCAGGACGGATGGATTCCGCTCGGCGGCAACCGCGAAAAAGGGCCGCGTCGTTAGAACTTTAGAGGCTGGGGACAAACGAGCGGCATCTCGCCGCAATTCGTCCTCCGCTCTTTACCCAGTCCGCCTTGACACCCAAAATCCAAGGCCGTACATGCTGGGGATCGCCTCCGGCCGTGGTTACGGCCCGGTAGGGGGTGTAGCTCAGTTGGTTAGAGCGCCGGCCTGTCACGCCGGAGGCCGCGGGTTCGAGTCCCGTCACTCCCGCCACTTTGGCCCGTCGACGCGCAGTAGACGTTGGAAAAAGGCTTAGAACGAGCCATGGGCCAGTTGCTTCTCGACTATCTTCCTCTCGTCATCTTCATCGCGATCGCCTTCGTCATCTGCACGGTCCTGCTGGTGATTCCGAACATCATCGCGGTGCGTAATCCCGACCCCGAGAAGAACTCGGCCTACGAATGCGGGTTCGACGCCTTCGACGATTCGCGCATGAAATTCGACGTGAGATTCTATCTCGTGTCGTTGCTGTTCATTATCTTCGACCTTGAAGTGGCGTTTCTGTTTCCGTGGGCGGTCTCGTTTGAAGGACTGCCGGCCTTGGGCTTCTGGTCCATGATCGTTTTCCTAGGCGTGCTCACCGTCGGGTTCATCTACGAGTGGCGGAAAGGCGCGCTGGAATGGAACTAATGCCGAAAACCACCTTCGAGACCGAGGGCAAGGGCGGCGGCCTCGTCACCGCGGGCGCAACGTCGTTCGGAACCTTCTCCGACGAGCTCGCCGACAAGGGCTTCCTGCTGACAACGGCGGACGATCTCATCAACTGGTCCCGCACCGGTTCGCTGATGTGGATGACCTTCGGGCTCGCCTGCTGCGCCGTCGAGATGATGCAGGCATCCATGCCGCGCTACGACCTGGAGCGCTTCGGCTTCGCCCCGCGCGGCAGCCCGCGCCAGTCCGACGTCATGATCGTCGCCGGCACGCTCTGCAACAAGATGGCGCCAGCGCTGCGCAAGGTCTACGACCAGATGCCCGAGCCGCGCTACGTCATCTCCATGGGCTCCTGCGCCAATGGCGGGGGCTACTATCACTATTCCTATTCCGTTGTCCGCGGATGCGACCGCATCGTGCCCGTGGACATCTACGTTCCCGGTTGCCCGCCCACGGCCGAAGCCTTGGTTTACGGCGTGCTCCTCCTGCAGAAGAAGATACGGCGGACAGGGACGATCACCCGCTAAACCGCCCGAGTCCTCGGGGGCTTGATGGACGACGAACTGAACAAACTGGGCAGCGACCTCTCGGGGAAGCTAGGGCCCACGGTCGTCGGGTTCACCGTGGCCCATGGCGAGCTGACTGTAGAAGTTGCTCGGGACCGTATTTGCGACGTCATGAAGTTGCTGCGGGACGACCCGGACTATCGCTTCGGCTCGCTGATCGATGTGTGCGGGGTCGACTATCCCGAGCGCGACGAGCGTTTCGACATCGTCTACCACCTCCTCAGTCCTTGGAAGAATCTGCGCATGCGCGTGAAGGTTCGGACCGATGCGGAGACGCCGGTTCCGAGCATCGTCGATTTGTTCCCGGCCGCGAATTGGTTCGAGCGTGAGGCGTTCGATCTCTATGGCGTCGTTTTCGACGGGCACCCGGACCTGCGCCGCATTCTGACGGACTACGGTTTCGAGGGGCATCCGCTGCGGAAGGACTTCCCGCTCACCGGGTTCGTGGAGCTGCGTTACGACGACGAGCAGAAGCGCGTCGTTTATGAGCCCGTCCAGCTGATGCAGGACTATCGCGACTTCGACTATCTCAGCCCCTGGGAAGCCATGGACACGGCTATCCCTGGCGACGAAAAAGCCAGCGTCGTCGAGGAAGGGGAGGACAAGTCGTGAGGCCTTCGTTGAGCGCCGGGCTGAAGCACAGCTTCGCTTACAAGGTGCCGCCGACCAAGACAGTGCCGCGTCTTTACGAGGAGTCCCCTGAGCTCCAGGCCATGCCGGAAGTCTTCGCGACGGCTTTCATGATCGGCTTGATGGAGTGGACCTGCGTTCAGCTTCTTGCGCCTCATTTGGACGAAGGCGAGGGCAGCGTCGGTGTCCATGTTGATGTGTCTCATGTTTCTGCGACGCCACCGGGACTGACCGTGACCGTCGAGGCCGAATGCATCGAAGTCAAAGGTCCGCGCGCGAAATTCCGCGTCCGGGCGCATGACGGTGTCGACGAGATCGGGACCGGCATCCATGACCGTTTCATCGTGGCCTGGACCCGGTTCGAACGGGGGCTTGCGCCGAAGCGCGCCATGGTCGCCGACCAGCCACTTGAGGAGACCCCCGCGTAATGGCCGAGTCCGACGTCGATACGCACAAAGAGATCGTCCCCGATTTCGATCACAAGCCCGTCGGCGGCAACCCGGACGCGGGGATCCCGCAGGACGGCGACCGGACATTCACGATCAATTTCGGCCCGCAACATCCGGCGGCCCACGGCGTCCTGCGCCTTGTGCTTGAGCTGGACGGCGAGGTGGTCGAACGCGTCGACCCGCATATCGGTCTGCTCCACCGCGGCACCGAGAAGTTGATCGAGCACAAGACGTATCTCCAGGCCGTGCCGTATTTCGACCGGCTGGACTATGTCGCGCCGATGAACCAGGAGCACGCTTTCGCGCTCGCCGTCGAGAAGCTGCTCGGGCTCACCGTGCCCAAGCGGGGTCAGCTCATTCGCGTCCTCTACTCGGAGATCGGACGGCTCCTGTCGCATCTCCTCAACATCACCACTCAGGCGCTCGACGTCGGCGCGCTCACACCCCCGCTCTGGGGCTTCGAGGAACGCGAGAAGCTGATGGTGTTCTATGAGCGCGCGAGCGGCAGCCGCATGCACGCGGCCTATATACGCCCGGGCGGCGTGCATCAGGATCTGCCGCCCGAACTCGTGGACGACATCTACGCGTTCTGCGATCCATTCCTGAAAGTCTGCGACGACATCGAGGGACTGCTTACGGACAACCGCATCTTCAAGCAGCGCAACGTCGATATGGACCTGCGGAAGAGCCAGCCCTACGAATGCTACGACGAGCTGGTGTTCGACATTCCCATCGGCAAGAACGGCGATTGCTACGACCGCTATCTGATCCGCATGGAGGAGATGCGCCAGTCCATCCATCTGATGAAGCAATGCTGCAAGCGCCTCACCGAAACCCTTGGGCCGGTGACGGTGGACAATCACAAGATGGTCCCGCCCAAACGGGCGCAGATGAAGGGCTCCATGGAAGCCCTCATTCATCACTTCAAGCTCTACACCGAGGGCTATCACGTGCCGCCCGGGGAGGCCTACGCTGCCGTCGAGGCGCCGAAGGGCGAATTCGGGGTCTATCTCGTCTCCGACGGCACCAACAAACCGTATCGCTGCAAGATCAGGGCCCCCAGTTTCGTGCATTTGTCGGCGCTCGAGTTCCTGACGCGCGGACATATGCTGGCCGATGTCTCGGCCGTGCTGGGTTCGATCGATGTTGTCTTTGGAGAGTGCGACCGATGACACATTGTGCAGTTGCGAAATGCGCCTAGATCGGCAAGACTCTGGGGGCTGGGGGAGTCAACGTGAGGTGGGAGTCTGCTGGTTCGGCAAGGCGACCGCATCCAAATAAGTAAGCTGAGATGAGCGTCCGACGCCTTGCTGTTGAACAGCCTGAAGGCTTTGTCTTCACGCCCGAAAATCTTGAATGGGCGCAAGCTGTTATCAAAAAATACCCCGAAGGGCGCCAGGCGTCCGCGGTCATTTCGCTGCTGTGGCGCGCGCAGGAGCAGAATGGCGGCTGGGTGTCCGAGCCGGCACTGCGCTACATCGCCGATCTCCTGGGGATGGCCTATATCCGGGTCTACGAGGCCGTGCATGCTGAATGGCGCGGAAGACCTTACGGCGACCTGCCGCAAGCATATCGGCCCGAAGGATACGGTGTGCGATGACGGCATGTTCTCGTGGACTGAAGTGGAGTGCCTCGGCGCGTGCGTGAATGCGCCGATGGTCCAGATCAACAATTATTACTACGAAGACCTCACGCCCGAATCGCTGGGCGATATCATCGAGCGGCTTCGCAAGGGCGAGGACGTGCCGCCGGGGCCCCAGGACGGCCGGCAGGGCTGCGCGCCCAAGAGCGGCCCCAATACGCTCATCGACTCCGCGATTTACGGCTCCGACGATTCCGGGCCGGAACCGGGCTATGCGGGAACATCCGATCCCAAGTCGAAGCAGCCGGGGCCGTACTAATGCTTCAGGACAAGGACCGCATCTTCAAGAACCTCTACGGGCTGCACAGCTGGCAGTTGCCGGCGGCCCGTAAACGCGGCGCCTGGGACGGCACCAAGGACATCATCGCGCGTGGCCATGACGACGTGATCGAAGAGGTCAAGGCGTCGGGCTTGCGCGGACGCGGCGGAGCCGGGTTCCCCACGGGGCTGAAATGGTCGTTCATGCCGAAGGACGATCCGCGCCCGAGCTATCTTGCCGTCAACGCCGATGAGTCCGAGCCCGGCACCTGCAAGGACCGCGAGATCATGCGGCACGATCCGCATCTTCTCATCGAGGGCGCCATGATCGCGTCTTTCGCCATGCGCGCGCACGTCGCCTATATCTACATTCGCGGCGAGTTCATCGCCGAACGCGAGATTCTCGAAGCCGCCATTGCCGAGGCCTACGAGGCCAAGCTTATCGGCAAGAACAACGTCAACGGCTGGGACTTCGACGTCTACGTTCATCACGGGGCAGGGGCCTATATCTGCGGCGAGGAAACCGCGCTGCTCGAAAGCCTCGAAGGCAAGAAGGGCCAACCGCGTCTGAAGCCGCCGTTCCCGGCGAATTGCGGCCTCTACGGCGCGCCGACCACGGTCAACAATGTCGAGACCATCGCGTCGGTGCCGGACATCATGCGCCGCGGCGCGACGTGGTTTGCCGGCCTCGGCAAACCGAACAACACCGGTACCAAGCTCTACTGCATCTCCGGTCACGTGAACGAGCCGTGCACGGTCGAAGAAGAGATGGGCATCCCCTTACGCGAGCTCCTCGAAAAGTATGCGGGCGGTGTGCGAGGCGGCTGGGACAACCTCCTTGCCGTCATTCCGGGCGGTTCTTCCGTACCCTGTCTAACGGCGGCGGACTCCAACGACGTCACCATGGACTTCGATGCGCTCAAGGCGTTGGGTTCCGGCCTCGGCACCGCGGGCATTATCGTGATGGACAAGTCGACGGACATCATCCGCGCGATCGCAAGGCTTTCCTATTTCTACAAGCACGAATCCTGCGGGCAGTGCACGCCCTGCCGTGAAGGCACGGGCTGGATGTGGCGCGTACTGGAGCGCATGGCCGTCGGCAACGCGCAGAAGCATGAGATCGACATGCTGTTCGAAGTGACGAAGCAGGTCGAGGGCCACACGATCTGCGCGCTCGGCGATGCGGCCGCGTGGCCGATCCAGGGTCTGATCAAGAATTTCCGCCACGTCATCGAAGAACGCATCGACTCGCGCGCGACCGAGCCTGTCTCGCCGTCGGTGCCGGAAGCGGCGGAGTAGGAACGTCATGCCGAAACTCATCATCGACGGTATCGAGCACGACGTCCCGGACGGCATCACGCTGATCCAGGCTTGCGGACTCGTGGGCGTCGAGATCCCGCGTTTCTGTTTTCATGAGCGCCTGTCGATCGCGGGCAATTGCCGCATGTGCCTCGTCGAGGTTGTCGGCATGCCGAAGCCGGTGGCTTCCTGCGCCATGTCGGTCAACGATCTGCGTCCGGGCCGGGACGGAACGCTACCGACCATCAACACGAAGTCGGAAGTCACGCGCCGTGCCCAGGAAGGCACGATGGAGTTTCTGCTGGTCAACCATCCCCTGGACTGTCCGATCTGCGACCAGGGCGGGGAATGCGACCTGCAGGATCAGGCCATGGCCTATGGCTTCGACGAGGGACGCTTCAAGGACAACAAGCGCGCCGTCGAGGACAAATATCTCGGGCCGCTCATTAAGACGTCGATGACCCGTTGCATTCACTGCACGCGCTGCGTCCGCTTCATGACGGAGGTCGCCGGCGTCCCCGAACTCGGCTTGATCGGCCGGGGCGAGGACGCTGAGATCACGACCTATCTAGAGCACGGCCTGCACTCGAACCTGTCCGCGAACGTCGTGGATCTGTGCCCGGTCGGCGCGCTGACTTCGAAGCCCTACGCTTTTCAGGCGCGGCCCTGGGAACTCTTCAAGACACCGTCCATCGACGTGATGGACGCCGTGGGCTCCTCCATTCGTGTCGACGCGCGCGGGAAAGAGGTCTTGCGCATTCTGCCTCGGATCAACGACGCGGTGAACGAGGAGTGGCTGTCCGACAAAGCCCGCCACGTCTGGGACGGCTTGCGGACGCAGCGCCTCGACCGGCCTTATCTGCGCAAGGACGGCAAGCTTACGCCCTGCACCTGGGATGAGGCGTTCACGGCGATCGACGAACGCATCAAGTCAGCCGGCGGCAACAAATTCGGCGCGATTGCCGGCGACCTTGCCGCAGCCGAAGAGATGTTCGCGCTCAAGTCATTGGCGGAGGAGATCGGCTCACCGAACATCGACTGCCGCCAATCTGGCTCAACATTGGATCCGTCGCTTGGCCGCGCCACCTATCTCTTCAACACGACGATCGGCGGCATCGAGGACGCGGACGCCGTTCTGCTCATCGGCTCCGACCCCCGGGTCGAGGCGCCGGTGCTCAACGCGCGTATCCGCAAGCGCTGGAAGCAGCTGGATGGCAAGCTACCGGTCGGCTTGGTCGGAGCTGATGTCGACCTGACCTATCCGCACCAGCGGATTGGCGCCGGTCCCGACACCCTGATGGAACTAGCGGGCGGGAAGCACGAATTTGCGCAAGTGCTGAAGGACGCCAAAAAGCCCATGGTGATCCTGGGCGAAGCAGCATTGGCCCGGCCAGACGGCAAAGACATCCTGTCCGCGGCGGCGAAGATCGCGGCCGACTCGGGCGCCATCGCCGACGGCTGGAACGGCTTCAATGTTCTGCACATGGCCGCGGCGCGCGTCGCGGGCCTCGATCTCGGTTTTGTTCCGGGCGAGAAAGGCCTCGGCACCGCCGACATGATCGCGGCGGCCGATAAGCGCGATCTCGACGTGCTGTATCTGCTGGGCGCCGACGAGATCGAAATGCCGGCGCCTGGAAAGACCTTTGTGATCTATCAGGGCAGCCACGGCGACAAAGGCGCTCACCGGGCCGACGTGATCCTGCCGGGCGCAGCCTATACGGAAAAAGAGGGCACCTACGCCAACACCGAAGGGCGCGTACAGATGACCGCCCGGGCGATCTTCCCGCCAGGCGAGGCGCGCGAGGATTGGACCATTCTCAAGGCCTTGTCCGTGGTCTTGGGTAAGCCGCTTCCGTTCGAAACGCTCCAAGAGCTGCGCGGCAAGATGTACGCCGCCGCGCCCCAATTGGCGCATCTCGACGAGATCGAAGAGTCCGACGCCGGCCCCATCGTTCAGCTTGCGGGTCAGACAGCAAAGCCCGGCGGCGAGTCCTTCGGGCTCTCGATCGGCGACTATTACCTTTCGAACCCCATCGCACGGGCCTCCGCTATCATGGCCAGCCTCAGCGCGATGCGTGCGGACGCCGAGAAAGCGACGGGCACCGATGGCTGAGTTCTGGACCAGCTACGGGTGGCCCACCACCCTGATCGTCATGCACAGCGTGGCCTTGATGGTCGTGCTGCTGGTGTTCATCGCCTTCATATTGCTGGCCGACCGGAAGATCTGGGCGGCCGTGCAAATGCGGCGCGGACCCAACGTGGTTGGACCGTTCGGGCTGTGGCAATCCTTCGCCGACCTCCTGAAGTTCTTCTTCAAGGAGTTCATCGTCCCGGCCGGCTCGAACAAGGGACTGTTCATCATTGCGCCCATCATCACGGCGGGGCTAGCCATCTCCGCCTGGGCGGTGATCCCGGTCGCCGAGGGCTGGGCAGTGGCCGACATCAATGTGGGCATTCTCTACGTCTTCGCGATTTCCAGCTTGGAAGTTTACGGCGTCATCATCGCCGGTTGGGCCTCGAACTCGAAATACGCCTTTCTGTCGGCACTCCGCTCGGCGGCGCAGATGGTCTCCTACGAGGTCTCCATCGGCTTCGTGATCATCACGGTGCTCCTATGCGCCGGCTCGCTGAATCTGACCGAGATCGTGCTCGCGCAAGACAGGGGGCTCGGCCTGTTCGGCTGGTACTGGCTGCCGCTGTTCCCGATGTTCGTGATCTTCTTCATCTCGCTGCTCGCCGAGACGAATCGCCCGCCCTTCGATCTGCTCGAGGCCGAATCCGAGCTCGTGGCGGGTTACATGGTCGAGTACTCCTCGACGCCGTACATGCTGTTCATGCTCGGCGAGTACGTCGCCATTATCCTACTGTGCAGCCTCGGCACCGTCCTGTTTCTCGGGGGCTGGCTGCCGCCGGTTTAGATCGCGCCTTTTACCTGGTTCCCAGGCGTTGTCTGGTTCGTCCTCAAGGTCTGCGCGCTGTTCTTCCTGGTCTCCATGGTGAAGGCCTTCGTTCCGCGCTATCGCTACGATCAGCTGATGCGCCTTGGCTGGAAGGTCTTCCTTCCGATCTCACTCGCAGCCGTCGTGATCGTCGCGTCGGTCCTGCGGCTCTGGCAGCACGGCATCTAAAGGGAGAAGACGCGTGACACGGTTCGCACAAGCTGCCAAATCGCTCCTGCTCCTGGAGTTCGTGTCGGCCTTTTGGCTCGCGATGAAATACTTCGTGGCGCCGAAGGCGACATTGAACTACCCCTACGAGAAAGGCCCGTTGAGCCCGCGCTTCCGCGGTCAGCACGCGTTGCGCCGCTATCCCAACGGGGAAGAGCGCTGCATCGCCTGCAAGCTTTGCGAAGCCATCTGTCCTGCTCAGGCCATTACCATCGAAGCGGGGCCGCGACGGAATGACGGGACGCGGCGCACCACGCGATACGACATCGACATGGTCAAATGCATCTATTGCGGTTTCTGCCAGGAAGCCTGCCCGGTGGAGGCCATCGTCGAGGGTCCGAATTTCGAATACGCGACGGAAACGCGCGAAGAACTCTATTACGACAAGGCGCGTCTGCTCTCGAACGGAGATCGTTGGGAGCGAGAGATCGCCAAGAACATCGAATTGGACTCGGCCTATCGCTAGGCCAGTCACGGAAAAAGACTGGCCGACGAGCCAGACATTGGGGTTACGTTTTGGGGGCAGTTTTTGAATAGGCAGGACGAAGGCACGGGATTGCTTTCGGACAGTCTCTCCAGCATCGGAGAGACGGTCTGATGCTGGTCACGCTGTTCTTCTATCTCTTCGCGTTCGTTCTGATCGCCTCGGCTCTCATGGTCGTGGCGACCAAGAATCCCGTGCACGCGGTGCTGTTCCTCATTCTTGCGTTCTTCAACGCGGCCGGTCTGTTCGTGCTGCTCGGCGCCGAATTCCTCGCGATGATCCTGGTGGTCGTGTACGTCGGGGCGGTGATGGTGCTGTTCCTGTTTGTCGTCATGATGCTCGACGTGAGTTTCGTCGAACTGCGCTCGGGCTTCCTGAAAGTCCTGCCCATCGGCCTTCTGGTCGGCTTCATCCTGTTGTTCGAGCTGATCTTCGTCGTCGGCGCTTGGGTCACGGCACCGCAGCTTGCGAGCGACGCGCCCATGCCGCCGCCTTCCGAGGTGAGCAACACGAAGGCGTTGGGCGATCTGCTCTACACCGACTACGTCTACCTCTTCCAGGCCGCCGGGCTCATCCTCCTCGTTGCCATGATCGGCGCGATCGTCTTGACGCTGCACCACCGGCGCGACGTCAAGCGCCAGAACATTAGCGATCAGGTTGCACGGACACCCGAGACGGCTATCGAGGTCGTCAAGGTCGAATCGGGGAGGGGGCTGCAATGACCGTCGGTCTGTCGCATTACCTGACCCTGGCCGCCGTTCTGTTCACCATCGGCGTGTTCGGCATCTTTTTGAATCGCAAGAACGTCATCGTCATTCTGATGTCGATCGAGCTCATTCTGCTCGCGGTGAACATCAATCTGGTGTCGTTTTCCTCTTTCCACGGCGATCTCGTCGGTCAGATCTTCACCCTGATCGTCTTGACGGTCGCGGCGGCGGAAGCGGCCATCGGCCTCGCCATCGTCGTCGTGTATTTCCGTAATCGCGGCACGATCGACGTGGCCGACATCGACAACCTGAAAGGCTGAGGGCGGCAGACATGTATCACGCAATCCTCTTCCTTCCCTTGATCGGTGCGCTCTTCGCCGGCCTCTTCGGGCGTTTTGTCGGCTACCGCGCCTGCGAGATCGTCACGATTTCGCTGATGTTCGTGGCGGCGTTTCTGTCTTGGATCGCGTTCTATCAGGTCGCCATCCAGGGCGAAGACGTCCGCATCGCGCTGATCGGCTTCATGCACTCCGGCGCCTTCGAGACCTATTGGTCGATCCGCGTCGATACGCTCACGGCCGTGATGCTGGTCGTCGTCAACACCGTGTCGTCGCTCGTGCACCTCTATTCCGTGGGCTACATGGACGAGGACCCGCACAAGGAACGCTTCTTCGCCTATCTGTCCTTGTTCACCTTCGCCATGCTGGCGCTGGTGACATCCGACGATCTGGTCCAGCTTTTCTTCGGCTGGGAGGGCGTGGGCCTCGCGTCCTATCTGCTGATCGGCTTCTGGTACAAGAAGCCCTCGGCCAATGCCGCCGCCATCAAAGCCTTCGTCGTCAACCGCGTCGGCGATTTCGGCTTCCTGCTCGGCATCTTCGCGATCTTCTATGTGTTCGGTGCGGTCCAGTATGACACGATTTTCGCGGCCGCCCCGGACCAGGTTGGCAAGACCATCACCTTCTTATCCTGGGAAGTACCGGCTCTCGAACTCATGTGCTTCCTGCTCTTCATGGGCGCGATGGGCAAGTCGGCCCAGTTCCTGCTCCATACCTGGTTGCCGGACGCCATGGAGGGCCCGACCCCGGTCTCCGCGCTCATTCATGCCGCGACGATGGTGACCGCGGGCGTGTTCATGGTCGCGCGCATGTCGCCGCTGTTCGATCTCGCCCCGTACGCGCTCGCGTTCGTGGCGATCATCGGCGCGACGAGCGCCTTCTTCGCCGCCACCGCCGCCCTGGTGCAGACCGACATCAAACGCGTGATCGCCTATTCCACCTGCTCGCAGCTCGGCTACATGTTCGCCGCCGAAGGCGTAGGGGCGTATGGCGCGGGCGTCTTCCACCTCTTCACCCACGCCTGCTTCAAGGCATTGCTGTTTCTCTGCGCCGGTGCCGTCATTCATACGCTGGCCGACAATCAGGACATGCGCCGCATGGGCGGCTTGCGGAAGATCATCCCGTTCACCTGGGCCATGATGCTGATCGGCTCGCTGGCGCTGACCGCGTTCCCGCTCA
>JARRPE010000036.1:0-11184 GCA_037383205.1 Methyloceanibacter sp. | reverse complement strand
GCCGACATCCAAAAGACCCTGAGCACCTGAGCTTGGGCAACACCCGAAGGGAGGACTTCAACATGGCGACTCTGCGAGAGATACTCGCCCGCTCTCAACACGGCGAAGCCATCGACGTCATCGCGCGGGCCTATGGTCTTAGCCATGAACAGGCCGACGCCGCCGTCTCGGCTCTTCTGCCTGCCATTTCAATGGGCCTGAAGCGCTCTACCGCCACGCCCGAAGGGCTGGGCCAGTTGTTCGACGTGGCGGCCCGGCAACCTCGGCTCTTTGCCATGTACGATGACCCGGATGTTGCGCTGTCCCCGGAGGGCCTCGCGTCGGGCAATGCGGTCCTGGCTAACCTGTTCGGGTCGCCCGAGGCGAGCCGCGCGGTTGCCGCGCACGCTCAGCAACTGTCCGGCGTCGGCGGCGCGATCCTCGAAAAGATCCTGCCGATCCTGGTTGGAATGCTTCTGTCGGGATTGATGCGCGGTGGCTCGGGCCAGGCCGAACCCGCCCCACCGCCGATGCCGCGGGAACCACAGTCGAGGCAACCTGCCCCTGAACAGACCGGCGGCGGCGGAATCTTCGATATTTTTCGGGAGATTTTTCAGCAAGGCGGCAACGCGCCGGCTCCCTATCAGCCGGGGCAGAGCCCCGTGCCACCAATCGGCGATATTCTAGACTCGGTCGGCGGCGGACGCCGCGCGCCTGTGGAGCCGGCGGCCCCCAAGTTCCCCATTCCGGATATCTCAGGCGAACTGCCGGATGCCGGCGCCCAATCGCAGCCGGTTCCGCGTCCCCCCGCATCCGGCGGAGACCAGTCTTTTCCGGGCGGTCCAGGCGGCGACATCTTCGGACAGATCCTGAAAGAGCTTGGCAAGGCGGTTCAGGAGGGACGCATCAAGCCAGTGATCGTCGGTCCCGTTGGCGGTAAGACGCCGCGCCAGCCCACACCCCAAGGCGGCGGTATTTTCGGGGACATTTTGAAAGAAGTCCTCGGCGGCGCACTCGGCCAAGGCGGGACGGGACGCCAATCGCTCGCAGCTATGGGCCCAGGCGCCGGCGGACTGGTTTTCGGCGATGCGCTAGAACACGGGACGCCCCTTGCGGACCACGATACGCAGAGTTTGCAGGAAATCTTCGATCGTTTTGGCGCGATCCCGCCCCAGGCGGACTGACGAAGGTCGGCAAAACCGCCGGAACCGCGTCATCGAGCCGAGAAGACCGAGGAGCTTCAAGCGCTCTTGTCGGCCCACCTCAGGCTGATGCCTCCGCCGCTTCCTCTTCAGGCGCAAAGCGTTAGCCTGGCAAACAGGGATTGGCAAAGAAGGCTTCCGCCCATTTCAGACGCTCGTCGGGATCGTGCAAGGCATCGGGCACGAAAATGACGCCCTTGCCCACCTGATAGGCCAGGAAAGCGTGGGTGCGGAATTCCAGCTCGGCGCCGTGAAAACCCATCTCGGCGAACAGCGACCGGCAAAAGTGGTGCCGCCGCGTGTCGACCTTGAGTACCGTCTCCGCCACTGACGGCTCCTGAGCCGCCCAACTCCGGAACGCACAGTCGTACCGGTCCAGCCGCTCCCGAACGATGAGGCGCATCATCTCGAGTACGCGCTCCTGGGGCGAAACCCGCAAAGCCCCGATTTCTCTAATCACCCGGTCCGTATAGGTCCGCGACCAGAAGTCGAGCAGCTGTTCGACGAAATCATCGCGAGGTTTGAAATGGTGGTAGAAGCTACTCTTGGTCACCCCAAGATCGGCAGCAAGCTTGTCGATACGCAGATTGGCCTGACCTTCCTACGCCAGGACATTCAGCGCCGCGGCGAGCCATGCCTCCCGGTGGAAGCGTGGACCAGATTCAACCCTTTGCTTCAACAACCCAAACCCCTGATAAATGCACCCTTATGCCCCTCTCGTTGAGCTTGGTACCATGCGCTCCCGTACCCTGCCAAAGCGCAGACATGGCAAAACGATCGGGAACATCTTGCAATTGCAGGGCGCCGCAATCGGCCTGGCCTTGCGATCGACACTGCCGACAGGCCCTCGGGCGAGGCAGTGCCGCATGAGTGACCAATCTCCCCTTCAGAGCAATGTGAATGTCTTCGTCGATTGGGCGAAAGCGCGACTCGACGAGATGGCTGCCAACGCGGGCGCACTCCAAAAGAATCTCGACGAACTGGATGCGAAATCGCGCGCGCAGGCCGAGCAGGCCATCGCCCAGCTCAATCAGTGGATCGAACAGGGACAAAGCGACATCAAGACCGCCCAGGCGCAGGGCGAGGCTCAGGTAGCCCAAGCAAAGGCCGACATGGAGGCCCTCTGGGCGAACTTTCAGAACAACGCCGGCGACTGGGCTGGGCTGCTGAAAGACAACCAGGCGATGTTCCAGGCGCGGGCCCAGGCGCAGATCCAGGCCTGGCAGGACACGGTCAACGCCTATATGGACCGCGTGAACGAGGTCCACGACAAGAACAAGGCGCAAGCCGAGGCCCAGGTCGCACAGCTCCAGGCAGATGCCAAAAAGGCTCAGGCGGACCTCACCGCCAAGGTCGATGAACTCTCCAAGGCGGGCCAGTCTTCCTGGGCGGCGATGAGCGATGCGCTCGATCAGTCGCGCAATGCCTTTGCGAAATCGATCGAGACTGCGGCGAAGAACTTCAACGACGCTCTGAAGAGCTAGCCGGACGAGACGAAGCGATGCGAGTGTTTGACGGGAGGCGCCGCTGGGCGCCTCCCGTTTTCGTGACTGCGACGCCTTGGTATTGCGGTAGCCCTTTACAGAAGAGCGTCGAGCACGGCCGTGAGCGAGGGACCAGGAAAAAAGATGTCGGCGCCCGATTTGACGGTGTCGCGCACGACCACCCCGCCGAAGCCGATGACATAGGCCCCGGCCTCGCGCGCTTCGATGTCCGTCGCGCCATCTCCAACCAGCGCAACCGACTTCCCTGCGCTCCCCAACACGCGGCAAACCTCCGCTTTGCCTCCTGGGCGGGCCAGCGGCGAGGCCCGGTCGAAATCCGCATAGGACCCTTCCTCGTCAAAGACGACGTCGACGGCGTGGATGTTCTCGAAGCGTATGCCGAGCCAGGCCGCCAAAGGCAGTATCGATTGCTGCAGGCCGCCGCTGACGATGTGCACGTCCTTGCCCACACCGTGCAGCGCTTCGACCGTCTCGACCGCTCCCGGCACCACGTGCTCGACGTAGAGCTCGGCCAGCCAGTCGACCGCCGCGCGGTCGGGCCGCACGAGATCCAGACGCCTTCCGTACACGGCGTCGAGTGCCAACTCGCCGGCCATGGCCGCCGCCGTCAGCGGCGCGACCTGCTGCTCCACGCCGGCGCGTCGCGCCAATGCGTCGATGCCTTCGACCCGGCTGAGGGTACTGTCGCAATCGAAGCAGACTAGGTCGAAGGATCTGCCCTGCGCGGTCACAACGCGAAACCCACGGCCCGCTCGATAGGCGGCAACGAACGGATCTCCTCCATGGCCGCCGGCGACAACGCAGCCGATATGCTGATCAGCGCGATCGCCGTGTCGGGGTGGTCGCCCTTGCCCACCTGCATCCGGGAGATGTTGATGTTCTCCCGCGCTAGAATGCCCCCCAACGCGCCGACGACACCCGGCTGATCTTGATGGCGCGTGAAGAGGAAATTCCCCTTCGGGATGGCTTCCACGTCGTAGCCGTCGATCCGCACGAGCCGCGCATGGCTGCCGCCTAGCAGCGTCCCAGCCACGGTCGTCGTCTGCCCGCAAGACGAGGCCGATATCTCGATAAGCGATACGAAGTCCCGGGCCTCCTCTGTTCTCGACTCGGTCACCCCGATGCCCTGCTCCTTGGCGAGATGGTTGGCGTTGACCCGGTTGACCCGCCCGGTCATGCGCTGACTCAGGAGGCCAACCAGCGCCTCGGCGATGATCGGCCGCGAGTCCAACTCCGTCACACGGCCGTATAGGTGCACGTCCAACTGAGAGATCGGCCCTTCGCAAAGCGACCCGAGGAGACGGCCGAGCGCATAGGCCAGGCTCTGATAGGGCCCGGTCTGCGTCAGCTGGTCGGCCGTGACGCGGGGCAGGTTAACGGCCGTTTCCGCCGCGCCGGTCGTCAGGAACTTGACCATGTCCTCGGCGATCCGAAGGCTTACGGCCTGTTGCGCTTCCTCTGTGGACGCACCCAGGTGCGGCGTAAGCACAGTGTTGTCCAAGGCAAGCAGCGGAGATCCTGCCGGCGGCTCGGTCTCGTAGACATCGAGCGCGGCCCCGGCGAGATGACCGCTCTGCAAGGCGTCGAGCAAAGCGGCTTCGTCGACCAGGCCCCCGCGGGCGCAATTGACGATGCGGGCACCTGGCTTCATCGACGCCAGGCGCGCCGCGTCCAGAATGTGACGCGTCTTGTCGCTCAACGGGCAATGAAGCGTCACATAGTCCGCATTGGCGAGCAAACTCTCGAGATCGGTCCCCTTGGCGCCGTGGTCGGCCATGATTTGCGGCGAGACAAAAGGATCGTAGGCAAGAACCCGCATCTTCAGGGCCGCGCAGCGCTCGGCGACAAGCCGACCGATCGTCCCGAAACCGATCACACCGACGGTTTTTCCAGACAATTCGACGCCGGAGTAGCGCCCGGGCTTCCACTCCCCGTCCCGTACGGCGCGGTCCGCCTGAGGCAGGTTGCGGCTCAACGACATCAAATGAGCGATGGAGAGTTCCGCCGTGGTCGTCGCGTTCGCGTCCGGCGTGTTGAAGACGACGATCCCGCGCTCGGTGGCCGATGGGACATCGATATTGTCGACGCCGATGCCTGCGCGGCCGATGGCGCGCAGGCGACTGGCAGCGTCGATGACAGGCTTGGTGACTTTGGTCTTGGAACGGACGATCAGAGCATCATAGTCGTCAATGCGGGCGATCAAGGCGTCCTCGTCGAGCCCCGTTTCAACATCAGCGCGGATGCGTGCGTCGCTGTCGAGAATATCGCGGCCTGCAGCGTGGATCGGATCGGCGATCAGGACGCTATACAGTGCACTCATCGGGCACTCCTTCTTGAAACCTGTGGATCACGAACTTTGCTGCAGCGCAAGAATGCCAGTCTGCGCGAAACCCGCAAGGGCCTGCATGTCTCGTACTTTCGGCCGACGGATCCTCGCCCCAGGTCTTTGCCGCCCGATCAAGGCGTCCGGAACATTTTGCTAACCAAATTCGCTAACCAACCCAGCTAACCAACAGAGACGGAACAAGAAGCGTGCGCTGCCCATTTGCGTTAGGCTTCTCTTGGCGTTGCGCCGATGCCTGTATTCGGGGGGAACACGGCATACCGCCCAATCAATCGAGGGGCCTGGTTGAAACCAAAGTTGCGCTCCCCCATCTATAGAGAACGGGGGGCCAGATACGGAGATCTGGCCATGTTCAGGTTTGTTCTATTTCTCGGTTTTCTGGTCGGCATCGGCTATGTGCTGACCGAGCCCCCTCAGACGAAGATTGCGCTCAGCGCAAACGAGATTCCCGTCCACAACGACAAGCCCCTTCTGACATCTTGGGGCCCGACGCTCGGTTCGCTGCGCGATGGCATTCGCGTGCCTCCTCAGGCTGCCGCGACCACGATGCTCGCGTCGAACGAGACCTCGGAGGCCTATGGCAATCAGTCCAGCACCCAGGATCCGACTGCTACGGCCGCGACTGCCGCGAGTGCGCAGGCAAACAACCCGGCAGCGGATCGTGAACCGGTGACGACAGTCGCGAACGCGCAGGAGCCTGTACGGCCCGTGGCGGCTGAACCGGTCGACCGTGTCGCCGCTGCACTTCCGCCGCAACGGCGTGGCCTTTTCAGCCGGGCTTTGGCGCCCCAGGCCGCGCAAAAGCCGCGCGTGACACGCGGAGCTCAAGCGGCGCCCCGCAACGGTGGTCTGTTCAAGCGCCTCTTGGGGCGGGGTAAGCAGCCGGCCCGTGCTTGGGCGCTCGGACCCGCGCGCTAATCCCTCCGCATCCGGACTTTGGGGCTATCGCGAAATTAGCATAGACTCCCTCTTGCTTGCGCTCGCACGCGTGCGCGTGGGGCATAGAGGGAGGACTGCGACATGGAGGGCGAAACCGTCTCGCTGTGGGGTGTGCTAGCCGCCGTCGGGATCGGGGCTCTCCTCGCCGTTCTTATCGCGTTCGCAATCAACACCTGGAAGAGGCGCGGCTGATCTTGAAGAGCGGCCGGCCCTTTGGGCGCCGCTCCCTTGTACCTCCGCGAGAGCCATGTTTGAGGACCCGCTATTTTGGATTTTGGTCGGACCAGGCCTCTTGCTTGGCTTTTATGCCCAAGCACGGATCAAGAAGAACGTCACGGAGTATTCCCAGGTCCGCACCACCAGCGGGATCACCGGCGCGCAGGTGGCGCGCCGTCTCTTGGATGCCAAAGGTCTCCACGACGTCGCCATCGAATCCACGCCAGGCGTACTCAGCGATCACTACGATCCAAGCGCAAAAGTGCTGCGGCTGAGCCAAGACGTCTATTTCACGCCAAGCGTCGCGGCGGCGGGCATCGCCGCCCATGAAACCGGTCATGCGATCCAGGACGCCGAGGACTACCGGCCAATGGAGTTCCGCACCCATATCGTGCCCTTCGTGCAGTTCGCCGGGCAGATCGCGCCTTGGCTGTTCGTGGCGGGCCTCGTCCTTCAGACCAACGCCCTCACCTGGAGCGGCGTCATCCTGTTCGGATCGTCCTTCGTCTTTGCCCTGTTTACATTGCCGGTCGAGTTCGACGCCAGCCGGCGCGCGAAAGCCCTGCTCGTCACGCACGGCATCATCGAGGGAGACGACGAGATCAATGGCGTCGATCACGTACTCGATGCGGCGGCCTGGACCTATGTGGCGGCGGCCGTCTCGGCCATTGGCGTCTGGCTTTTCTATGTTTTCGTGTTGCTGTTTCGCGGAAGGGGGTCGGCGGCCCCGCGCTAGTCATACCGGGGGCGTGACCGGCCCTGCCTCACGGAATCACGCGAGTTTCATTTCCAGCGGCGGTTCGTCGACGATTAGGCTGGCGGATGTCGCGGCGACGACGTCGTCCACGCTGCAGTCGGATGCGACTTCGCGCTGCAAGATGCCCTTCTCGGTGGGCTCGATCACGGCCATCTCCGTCACAATCAAACTAACGCGCCGCTCAGCCGTGAGCGGCAACTCACATTCCGGCACGATCTTGGGCGTGCCCTTCGCCGTGTGGACCATGGCGACGACGACGCGCTTGGCGCCTGCGACAAGATCCATCGCCCCGCCCATGCCCGGCACCATCTTGCCCGGCACCATCCAATTTGCCAGATAGCCGCGCTCGTCCACCTGCAGGCCACCTAGGACGGTCATATCGAGATGGCCGCCGCGAATGATTCCAAACGACGTGGCCGAGTCGATGGAGGCGGCGCCCGGAACGGCGGTGACGAAACCGCCGCCGGCATCCGTCAGGTTCGGGTCCTCCATACCTTCGGGCGGACGGGCGCCCAGCCCAATCACGCCGTTCTCTGCCTGGAAGAAAACATCGATATGCTCAGGCAGGTAGTTCGCCACCATGCTGGGCAAGCCGATACCGAGATTGACGAGCGACCCCGGCTGGACCTCGAGCGCGACCCGGCGCGCGATGCATTCCTTCGCATTCATACGGGAGCCCTCTCAATCAAATGGTCGATCAATATGCCGGGCGTCTTCACCGCATCGGGCGGGATGACGCCGACCGGCACGATGTTTGTCGGCTCGGCGATCACGGTCTCGGCCGCGAGCGCCATGACGGGATTGAAGTTATGCGCGGTGAGCGAGAATTCGAGGTTACCGACATAGTCGGCGCGGCTCGCCGCAAGCAGGGCGAAATCGCCCTTGATGGGCATCTCGATAAGGTATTGCTTGCCGTTGACCTCCACCTTCTCCTTCCCTTCCTCCACCGGCGTTCCGATGCCCGTTGCCGTCAGCACGCCGCCGAGCCCGACACCACCGGCGCGGATCCGCTCGACCAGCGTGCCTTGAGGCACGAGTTCCACGTCCATTTCGCCGGCGATCATCTTGGCTTGGGTCTCGGGGTTGAGGCCGATATGGCTGACGATCGCCTTGGAGACGGCGCCGGCGGCCACGAGCTTGCCGATCGCGCGGCCCGGCATCGCCGTGTCGTTGGCGATAACTGTGAAGTCTTTGCGCCCCGCCGCGACCAGCGCATCGATAAGCCTCAGGGGCGACCCTACGCCCATGAAGCCGCCGATCAGCAAGGTCGCCCCGTCCGGAATGAGTTCCGCGGCGGCTGCGGCCGAAATTGCTTGCCTCATGCAAAAGCCCCCCAACTGCGCAGCCGAAGATGCGAAGTGCCCATATCAGCCTGGTGACTCACCCTCGTGACGTCCCGTCGCATCTTAGCCGTCATTAAGTGTAGCGATGCGGCGGGTGTCCCCAAGTGCGCCGTCTCGCCGCAGTTGGAGGACGCCGGGCACCGGTCGGGATCCGACGTTGACTACCCATGGGCATGGCAGCGAGCATTGTGATAGCAGAGGGAAAACGCTGGGGTTTTCGGGACGGAAGGGTTGGCTGTGCCCTATAAGGCACCTGTTCAAGCCCGTTATTAAGGGCTACAGGTCGTTGCCAATGGTTTGCGCCGGTGGGCATAAGTACAATCGATTTGGGGCGCACCACTGAGAGGAAGAATTTCGATGACGGCTGGTTTCGGAATAGAGAAACTCGGGCTCGTTTCTCTACGACATCCTTGGATATGCCTCCTAATCATCGCGGTGATTACACCCTTCGCGATTTATGGTGCCACCCATACCCGCTTTTCAAGCGATGTTCGCGAAATCTTCCGCTCGGACGATCCGGCATTCGTGCAGCTCGACCTCCTCAACGAGCGTTTTCCCGCCAGCCAGCCTGACCTCCAGATCGTCAGCGAATCCGAGACCCCGTTCGATGCCAAGGATCTCGAAGCGCTCCGGACCCTTCGCGACAAGCTGTTGAAGATTGATGGCGTCACCGGCGTCCTGTCCATGTTCACCGCGGTCACGGCGCCGGAGGACGAAGACGCCGAACCCCAGCCGGTCTTTCCCGAAGACCTGTCGAAACTCCAAGGCAACGCCGAGGCGCGAAAAGAGATCACCAATCACCCACTGATCAAGGGCAAGCTCCTGAACGAGGACTGGAACATCGCGGTCTTCGCGCTCACGTTAGAGCAATTGGCGCAAAACACGGAGGGACAAGCGGCGGAACGCGCGCTTGTCGCCGAGATTGGGAAGACCACGAAGGACACCCTGGCCGGGACGAATGTTACTGCGCGGCTGACGGGGCTTGCCGTGATCCGAGACGAAATTCTGTCCGGGCTCTCAAGCGACCAGCAGATGTTCGGCCTGGTCGCTGTGGGACTTGGGATCATCGTCTGCTGGATTTTCTTGCGCAGCATTCCGCTCATCATCATCGCCGTCGTGCCCGCCATCCTTGCCGTGGCCTGGCTGCGAGGCGGCATGTGGCTGTTCGGCCAGGACATCAATCTGCTGACGAGCATCGCGCCAACTATCATCCTCGTGATCGTGTTGTCCAATTGTCTGCATTTGTTGTTCTCGATACGCCGCGCCCTCGAGCGTGGCGACCGGCTTGAGTTGGCGATCGAGGGGGCTGTCAGACGCGTTGGACCGGCTTGCGTGCTGACCTCGTTTACGACGGCGCTGGCGATGTCGTCGCTGATTTGGATGCCGCATTCCTTCATCGCTCACTTCGGCATTACAACGGCGTCCGGCACGGCCATGTCGCTAATCATTACGCTGATGATGGTCCCTGCCATGTCCGTGCTCCTTCTTCGCGGCTTCGCCAAAAAGGTTCACGGCAAGACGCAGAAGCCCGACATTTTCCGCCGGGGCATCGACGGCCTTTGCGCGAAGGCGGCAGACGCCGTTACGTCGTTCCCGCGGGGGATTGCTCTGATCGGGCTGGCGCTGACCGTTGGCGGCCTTTGGCTTCATTTCCTGAACGAGCCGCAATACAGCTATGCCAACAACATGCCGCCGCAAAGTACGGCCCTGAAGGCGATCCAGGCCTATGACAGCAAGCTTGCCGGCGCGAGCACGCTTGAGGTGCTGCTGTACTTCCCCAAGGATCACGCGCTCAAGACATACAAGACGCTGGAGATCATTCGCGAGGTCCACAAAGTCCTCGACGACAATCCTGCCTTCGGTGCCGTCACCTCGCTCCATACTGTCGAGGAGTGGCTCGGCGGCGGTGATGTCGGTGAAGACCGGCTGATCGGCTTCATGGAGGCAGAGAATACGCGGGACTTCGCCGCGAGCTTCGTGGCTCTAGATCAGAACGCGATCCGCATCTCGGCTCAGTTCCACGCCATGACGTCCGACGAGATGACGCCGATCCTGGACGACGTCAAACGGAAGATGCGGAAGATCGAGCGGAAGAACCCGGGGCTCGAAATCGCCGTCACGGGCATCGTGCCGGTGTCGTCGGCAGCCAGCCACGAGATGATCAAGCAGCTCAACATCAGCCTGATCACCGCGATCGGTCTTATCCTCGTGCTGATTGGTGTCGGGATGCGGTCGCTGCGGGCCGGGCTTGCCAGCGTTCTGCCGAACCTGTTCCCCATTGCCATGGGCGGCGCTTATCTGCACCTCGTCGAGGGCGGCCTCGAGTTCACGAGCCTTGTCGCCTTCGCCGTCGGATTTGGTATCGCCGTCGACGCGACGATCCACTATCTCACCCGCTACCGCTTGGAGCGCGGAAAGCTGGACTCCGTGGCTGCCGCCCTCAGAAAGACCACCATGGATGTGGGCCCGGTCGTGATCATGGCGACAGTGCTCATCGCCGGCGGTATCGGCACGACGATGTTGAGCAAGCTGCCCACGGTGGCGCTCTACGGCACGATCGTCGTGATCGTGCTGACATCGGCCGTGATCGGCGCGCTGTTGTTCCTGCCTGCCGTCATGTCGACCATGGAGCGCTACTGGCCTTCGCGGGAAAAACCGGAATCCGATACGGAGCCGGACGAAGAGCCCGAGCCGAAATCCGCCTAAGCTTAGCGCGTGCGCGGGATGCCCAGATAGCGCGTTGTGCCGCGCCGAATAAAGCGGCTCGGCACCTTGCCGCGCAGGAAGAAATCCAGCTTGGCGAAGAAGCCGACCGGATACCGAAATTTGGGATGCGGCGTCTCCAGCGCCTTTGCCACGACCTGCGCCACTTCCTCTGGATCACGCGCATGCTTCTGCG
>JARRPE010000035.1:0-9142 GCA_037383205.1 Methyloceanibacter sp. | reverse complement strand
AGGTGGAATCACTCGGGGACGACGACCTGGAGATTCCGGCTTTCTTGCGCAGGCGCGCGAACTGAAACGGAGGGCGGGCGTTAACGATAATGCCCGCCATCTCTGCCAGCTCTTACAAAAAGTCTATTTACATCAGTATGTTACCGGAATTACAGGCCCGTAATAGAGTGTAAGAAACCGTGATTTGTCCCAGGTCTGACCGAAGGAGTATGGTTCCTAATAGCTTGATTGGCCGACTCAAATAGGCACACCCGATAGAGCAACAATAACGGGATCCGCGATCCGACAGATAGAGAAAATGGATCGCAGAGAGAGTGCCGGAGATAGCCGATCAACGGGGGCTCGAAGATTTCTTCGGGCTTGAGTAGGGGCTTAAAGACTGCGCGGGGGCCAACGGGGGCCATGAAAGGTTTCATCGGGGCAAGGCAAACTACGCTTGCCAACGAGATTTCACTCACAGGTATCGGGGTCCATAGCGGCGCTCCTGTTTCCTTGACACTGTGTCCGGCCGACAGCGACACCGGGCTTCGCTTCCTAATTTCCAAAGATGACGACGCGGACGGCATTGAGATTGCTGCGGATCAGCAGTTTGTCTCCGGCGTCACGCTCTGCACGGTTCTTGGCGACGGGAACGGGGCCTCGGTCGCAACGGTCGAGCACGTGCTTGCCGCCATGCGCGGTCTCGGCGTCGACAACGTCCTGATTGAAATTGACAGCGGCGAAGTCCCGATCATGGATGGCAGCGCCGCTCCGTTCGTCGAAGCGATCGACGAGGCCGGAATTGCCGAACTCGACGCGCCCCGCCGCTTTCTGAAGGTTCTCAAGCCCATTTGCGTCGAAGAGAACGGCGCGGTTGGTGAACTGACCCCCTACAATGGTTTCCACCTCGATATCGAGATCGATTTCGAGACCCCGCTGATCGGCAAGCAGAACCTGTCTGTCGAACTCAATCCCGGCGCTTTCCGCCGCGACATCGCCCGCGCCCGCACGTTCGGTTTCATGAAGGATGTGGAGCAGCTCTGGGCCGCTGGCCTTGCGCTCGGCGCTTCTCTCGACAACACGGTCGCCATTGGCGAGGACCGTGTCATCAACCGTGAAGGTCTGCGCTACATTGACGAGTTCGTGCGCCACAAGGCTCTCGACGCCGTTGGCGACCTTGCTCTGGCCGGCGCGCCGATCCTCGGCGCCTACCGGAGCCGCCGTGGTGGCCACCGGCTCAACGCCCTGGTGCTCAAGGCGCTGTTCGCCGATTCGGAAGCCTGGACCATGGTCGAGGCCCCGCGCTATCGCGAGGCGCGCCACGCCGAGCTCACGCCCGGCCTGGCGGCAGCGCACTTTGCCGCCGATCGCAGCTAGCGAGCGTCGTTCCTAAACAATTTGCAGTCAATTTGTGGCATCGTGCCGCTACGGTAGCGGGACGGTGTCCGCCGTTTGGGGCGCGCGAGGCCCAAAAGACACCATAATACGGGAGTTTGTTGGGGCCTCATCCGCTTAGCGCTTGCCGTGAGCGGATTTTGCGTGACATTGACCGCAGTAATGACCGGCGATTTGAGGGGGAACATGTCCGGACCGGCTCGGCCGTCTTTGGGGACTGCACAGGTGGAACGGAACAGACGGCCGCTCTCGTGGCTGCTGTCGGTGACGCTTCTTCTCACCGTGCCGCTGGTCGGCGGTTGTGGCTCCTTCGGAGGCTTCGATTCCCTCGGTTCGGGCGGAGGACCGCTGGGCAAGTGGTTCGGCAAGAAGGACGAGGTCGAGCCGCTCAACACAGATCCCGCCGAAGTCATTTACGGCCAGGCCGATCAAATGGCCGATCAGGGCAAGTTCAAGGAAGCCGCCCGCCAATATGAAGAAGTCGATATCGCCCATCCGTATTCGCGGGAAGCGAGGCGGGCCATCATCATGGCTTCTTACTCCTACTACCGCGCGGGCAAGTACGACGAGGCCATCGCCTCGGCGGACCGGTATCTGACGCTGCATCCGGGCACGAAAGAAGCAGCCTTCGCGCAAGACATTATCGCGAAGTCCTATTACGACCGGATCCTCGATCCCAAGCGGGACCAGACCTTCGCGCGCCGTTCGCTGGCCGCCTATGAGAAGCTGGTTCAGCGCTACCCGACATCGGAGTACGCCGCCGAGGCTGGAAACCGGATCCGAATCCTGCAGGATCTGATCGCGGCGAGCGAGATGCAGGTCGGCCGTTACTATCTGCGCCGGAACAACTATCTTGCGGCGATCAACCGCTTCAAGACGGTGGTGACCGAGTACCAGACCACCGAGCAGGTCGAAGAGGCCTTGATGCGGCTGACCGAGGCCTATATGGCGTTAGGTATCGTCAATGAGGCCCAGACGGCGGCGGCCGTGCTTGGCCATAAATTCCCGGACAGTAAGTGGTACAAACACGCTTACAAACTCCTCGGACAGCGCGGCCTCGAACCTCAGCAATATCAGGGATCGTGGATCACCCGGGCTTGGAAGACCCGAAGCTGGACCGGCGCCGGGCAAACCTAATAGGCCGCCGGTGTTAGCGGCCCTTTCGATCCGCGACATCGTTCTGATCGACAAGCTCGACCTTGAGTTTGGCGAAGGCCTGTCGGCGCTGACCGGTGAGACGGGCGCCGGTAAATCCATCCTTCTCGATGCCTTGTCGCTCGCCCTCGGGGGGCGTGGCGACGCTTCGCTCGTCCGGCGTGGCGCCGAACAGGGACAGGTGACCGCCAGCTTCGAACTCGCGCCCAATCACCCCGTTTTTGCACTGTTGTCGGAGAATGGCATCGCCATCGAGGATTCCGTGCTTATCCTCAGAAGACTTCAGGGCGCCGATGGACGCAGCCGCGCCTTCATCAACGACATGAGCGTCAGCGTGCAGCTGTTGCGGCAGGTCGGGCGCGCGCTGGTCGAGATCCACGGCCAGCACGATGAGCGCGCGCTGATCGATCCGAGCGGACATCGCGACCTGGTCGACGCGTTCGGCGGGCTGGAGCGCGACGCCGCGAAGGTCGCCGCCTGCTACGAGGCTTGGGCCGATGCCGATGCTGCACGCCTGCGCCACGAAGGCGAAGTCGCCGCGGCCCGCGCTAATGCGGATTATCTCGCCCACGCACTCGAGGAGTTGCAGACGCTCTCGCCCGAGGCCGGCGAAGAGGAGATCCTGTCATCCCGCCGGCAACTCATGATGAACGCCGAGAAGATCGCCGCCGAACTCAACGAGGCCATGGATGCGCTCCAGGGGGAGGGAACCGCCGGCGCGCGCCTCGCTTCCGCCTTGCGGCGGATCGAGCGTCAGGCCGCGACAGCGGGATCCGATGGAAACGCGCCTTTCGCCGCCGTGGCCGATGCGCTCGAGCGCGTGCTGAGCGAGACCGAGAATGCGCGGGGGCGAATAGACGAAGCTTTGGCCGCCACCGCCTTTGAGCCCGGCGATCTGGAGCGGACGGAAGAGCGTCTGTTCGCACTGCGCGCCCTTGCCCGCAAACACCGCGTTCAGGTCGACGCGCTGCCCGCGCTCCAAGACAAGCTGGAGGCCGATCTCGCAGCCATCACCACGAGCGAGTCCAAGGCGGCGGAGCTTGCCAAGGCCGCGGAGCAGGCGCGGGGCGCTTACGAGCAGGCGGCGATGGCTCTGAGCAAGGCCCGCGCCAAGGCCGCCAAGAAACTAGACAAGGACGTCGCAGGCGAGCTTGCTCCGCTGAAGCTGGAAAAAGCGCGCTTCGTGACCCAGGTCGACACAGTCGACATCGAAGAAGGCGGACCGTCCGGCGTCGATCGGATTTCCTTCTTCGTAGCGGCAAATCCCGGCACCGAGCCCGGACCGATGATGAAGGTGGCCTCCGGCGGCGAACTCGCGCGGTTCATCCTGGCGCTGAAAGTCGTGCTGGCGTCGCGCGGCTCCGCGCCCACCCTCATCTTCGATGAGGTCGAATCCGGTGTCGGCGGGGCGACCGCCGCCGCGGTCGGTGAACGTCTCGCGGGGCTCGGCGAGAATGTCCAGGTGCTCGCCGTCACACACGCGCCGCAAGTGGCGGCGTTGGCGCGGGGGCATTTGCGGATCGCGAAGGAAGCAGTGGCCACATCCACGGGCGAGGCCATGACCACGCGCGTCGCGGTGCTCGGCGACGATGAGCGGCGCGAGGAAGTTGCCCGCATGCTGGCCGGCCAGACCATCACGGACGAAGCGCGCGCGGCTGCCGATCGTCTGATGCGCAAGTCGGCGTAAGGCGGGAAGGCATGGCCAAAAAAACCACGAAGAAGTCCGCCAAACAGGACGAACTCTCTGACAAAGCCGTCGACGAACTGTCCGAAGACGAGGCGGCCAAGGAACTCGAACGGCTTGCAGCCGAAATCGCTCATAACGATGCGCTCTACTACCAGAAGGACGATCCGGAAATATCGGACGCGGACTATGATCGTTTGCGCCAACGCAACGATGCCATCGAAGCGCGTTTTCCCGGATTGGTCCGCGAAGACAGCCCGGCAAAAAGGGTCGGCGCCGCGCCCGCCGACGGCTTTGCCAAGGTCACCCATGCGGTGCCGATGCTCTCGCTGGGCAATGTGTTCGACGATGAGGGCGTTCGGGACTTCGTCGACCGCATCCGGCGCTTCCTCGGCCTCGATGCGGACGTGGCCTTGGCGTTCACGACAGAGCCCAAGATCGACGGCTTGTCGATCGGACTGCGCTACGAAGGCGGCAAGTTGGTGCAGGCGGCCACGCGAGGCGATGGCTATGTGGGCGAGAACGTCACTGCCAATGTCCTGACCATCGAGGACATCCCGAAGCAGGTGAATGCACGCGACTTCCCCGATCCCTTCGAAGTGCGCGGCGAGATCTATATGAGTCACAGCGCCTTTGCCGCGCTCAACAAGGAACAGGAGAAGGCGGGCGCCAAGATCTTCGCCAATCCGCGCAATGCCGCGGCAGGTTCTTTGCGCCAACTGGATTCCAGCGTGACCGCGTCACGGCCGCTTCAGTTCTTCGCCTATGCCTGGGGCGAGGCTGCAAGCCTGCCGGCGGACACCCAATGGGGCGTCTACGAAGCCTTCGCGAAGTGGGGCTTTCCGCTCAATCCGCTGGCGAAGCTCACGGACTCGCTCGACGAGATGCTCGGCATCTATCGCGAGATCGAGGAGGGCAGGGCCGGCCTCGATTACGATATTGACGGCGTCGTCTACAAGCTCGACCGGCTCGATCTGCAGCGCCGCCTCGGCTTCGTTTCACGCTCGCCGCGTTGGGCCATCGCGCACAAGTTCCCCGCCGAGAAGGCGACCACGATCCTGCGCGGCATCGAGATTCAGGTGGGCCGTACCGGCGCGCTGACACCCGTCGCCAGACTGGAGCCGGTCACGGTCGGCGGCGTGGTGGTCCAGAACGCCACGCTGCACAACGAGGACGAGATCGCGCGCAAAGACGTCCGCATCGGCGACACGGTGATCCTGCAGCGGGCTGGCGACGTGATCCCGCAAATTCTCGGGCCGGTGCTGGACAAGCGGCTCAAGAGTGCCAAGCCATACAAGTTTCCGACCGAGTGTCCCATCTGCGGCAGTCACGCGGTGCGCGAGATCAATCCGAATACGGGGAAGGAAGATGCGGTGCGCCGCTGTACGGGCGGCCTGATTTGCCCGGCGCAACGTGTCGAACGGCTGAAGCATTTCGTCTCGCGCAACGCCTTCGACATCGAGGGGTTAGGCGAGAAGAACATTCAGGCTTTCTACGACGAGGGCCTTATTCAATCGCCGCCCGACATCTTCACGCTGGCCGCGCGGGACGCCGCCGCGGAAGAGAAGCTTGAAAAGCGTGAAGGCTGGGGCCCGACCTCCGCGCAGAAACTGTTCGATGCCATCGCGGCGCGCCGCAACGTTTCGCTCGACCGTTTCATCTATGCGCTCGGCATTCGCCATGTGGGCGAGATCACGGGACGGCTGCTCGCGCGCAGCTACGGCACGATCGAGAACTTTCTCAAAGCCATGGGCGATGCCGCCAAGGATCGCGACGGCGACGCATTCAAGGACCTCGAGAACATCGACGGCATCGGTCCGACGGCCGCCGCCGCGATCGCCGACTTCTTCGCCGAGCCGCACAACACGGAAGTAACCCATGACCTACTTGAGGAGGTGAAGCCGCAGCCCCTCGAAGCGGTCGACAACGCCTCGCCGGTGTCGGGCAAGACCGTGGTATTCACCGGCACGCTGGAACAGATGACGCGGGCGGAAGCCAAGGCCCAAGCCGAGCGCCTCGGGGCGAAGGTCGCGGGTTCCGTATCGAAGAATACCGACTACGTCGTGGCGGGTCCCGGTGCGGGGTCCAAGCTCAAGAACGCGAAGGATCTCGGCGTCGAGGTTTTGACCGAGAACGAGTGGCTGAAGCTGATCGGTTAGATCATCCGTAGCGCAACTTCATCCCGACAATCGTCAGCGCCAAAGCCAGCGTGACGATGTTCGAGATGATCATCGGCCAATTCCACAACATGAAGCCGAAGGCCAGCCAGAACGCCACGCCGCATGCGAAGACCAGATACATCTGTAGCGAGATGGCGCGTGTCTCTTTATGACGGATGATGTGTAAAGCCTGGGGCACAAAAGCGATCGTGGTAAGGGTCGCCGCCATGGCCGAGACGAACAGTTCCATCGTCGCTCTTTCTAAACGCGCTACTCGAGCGCATTTGTGTTTGCGCTATCGGCCTTCGGCCTACTTGAGCGCTAGCGGATCGGGGCGGTGGCGTGCCGAAGCCAGGGCCGGTCTTCGCTGGCGATCAGCGGTTCGATCTTTTCGCGCACCCGCGCGTGGTAGTCGTTGAGCCAGAGAAGTTCCCAAGGCTGAAGCTGCTTGGGATCGATCAGGCGCCGGTCGAAGGGGACGAGTGTTAGCGTCTCGAAACCGAGCATTTTGCGCTCGCCACCCTCTATGTCTTCGGCGGGTGTAACCAAAACCAGATTCTCGAGGCGAATGCCGTACTCGTTCTCGCGGTAGTACCCGGGCTCGTTGGAGAGGATCATGCCCGGTTCCAGCTCCTCGGTGCCGAGCCGCGAGATGCGTTGCGGCCCTTCATGTACGGACAGATAGCTCCCGACGCCGTGGCCGGTGCCATGATCGAAATCGAGCCCCGCGGCCCAGAGCGGCCCGCGCGCGAATGGATCGAGATCCTGCCCGCGCGACCCCGCCGGAAAACGCGCAGCGGCAATCGCGATATGGGATCGCAGCACAAGCCCGTAATGGCGCTTCATCTCCGCCGTCGGCGTCCCCACCGCGATGGTGCGCGTCACGTCCGTGGTGCCATCCACATACTGGCCGCCGGAGTCGATCAGAAAGAGCGTGTTCTTGTCGAGCACGCGTTTCGACTCGGTGGTCGGGCGGTAATGCACGACGGCGCCATGGGGCCCGGACGCGGCGATCGTATCGAAGCTAATGTCCTTGAGCTGCCCGGTCTCGCGTCGAAAGTCCTCGAGCTTCATCGCAGCCGAGACCTCGTCGATGCGACCGGTTTCGGCGACCTCGTCGAGCCAGGCGAGAAAGCGGGCCATGGCGGCCCCGTCGCGCACATGCGCGGCGCGCGCGCCCGCCTGCTCGGCTTCCGTCTTGATCGCCTTGGGTATGGTGCAAGGGTCGTCGCCCGAGACGTGCTTGGCGCCGGCGGCCTTGAGCACGTTCGCGAAGCGCATCGACGCCGAACTGGGATCGAGGCGCACCTTGGCGCCCGACTGCGCCAGTTCACTCAGGGCTTCGTCCAACTTGTCAGGCGTGGCGATCTCGGTATACGGCCTCAGGTCGGTGCGGACGGCGTCGCCGACTTTTTGCGGATCGATGAACAGCGTCGGGCGGCCCTTGGCGGGGACGATGGCATAAGCGAGGGCGACCGGCGTGTGCTTGATGTCGGCGCCGCGAATATTGAACAGCCAGCAGATGGAATCCGGCGCAGTCAGGAGAACCGCATCGTGCTCGGCCTCCACCAGGTCCATCTGCACTTGCATGAGTTTCTCGCCCGAGCCCTTCCCTGCGAGTTCGAGAGGCTGAGTGTAGATCTCCGCGCGCGGCGGGGCGGGGCGGTCGTTGCCCCAGATCTTGTCGATGGGATTGTCGTCTACCGGGATTAGTCGAATGCCGGCGGCATCCAGCGTCTTGGTCAGGCGCTCGATTTCGCTGATCGTATGCAGCCGCGGGTCGTAGCCCACGGCATTGCGCCGGACGAGCGTGTTCTTCAGCCATTCGGAAGGCTTCGCCTTCGGGATCTGCAGGACCTCGAAGATGTCCGTGTCGACCTGCTTCGGCGCTTGCAGGATGTAACGCCCGTCCACGAACAGTGCCGACCCTGCATCGGTGACGATGGCGACGCCCGCCGAGCCCGTGAAGCCCGTGAGCCAGGCAAGCCGCTCTTCGCATGGCGGCAGGAATTCGTTTTGGTGCTGATCGCTGTGGGGAACGAGGAAGGCTTTCAGCTTTCGCTGCTTCAGCTCCCGCAACAATGCCTTGACCCGGTCGCCGCTAGCCGCCGGAGCGCTGGCCTCATCGAACACTTGATACATGCGAAGCTTTGTAAGCCGAAGCGTCGGCGCCAATCAATCGAACAAAGTGCTTGCGTTGCGACGGCCGAGCAGCAGAGCCACCCAACCGTCGAGAAGGATTCGCTTTTCCAGGACAAAGCCAAGCGAAGCGTAGCGCGCCGTGGTTGCCCAGGCTTGAGGCTCGGTGATCCCTGACAGCAGGACGTAGCCGCCCGGCTGAACGGCCTGCCCCATGGCGGGGGCGAGGTCGTAGAGCGGGCGGGCGAGGATGTTGGCCACGATCAGGTCGGGCGCGAGACGGCGCAGGGTCGGGTGAGCCAGCCCTTCCGCGACGAAAGCATGCACGGACTGGCTGACGCCTGCTTTCGCGGCGTTTTCTTCCGCGATCGCGACGGCGATGGGATCGTTGTCGGTGGCGACCACGGGCCGGTCGAAGGCGAGGGCCGCCGCGATGGCGAGGATGCCCGTGCCGGTGCCGATATCCAGAACCAGATCCGGCCGTCCCCATTTCGCCAGTTCGCCCAGCGCCAAAAGGCACCCGCGCGTGGTCGCATGGTGCGCCGTGCCGAAGGCCTGGTCGGCATCGATCTCGATCGTATAGCGGTTGCGGGCGATGCGATGCCGGTCGTGACTGCCGTGAACCAGAAAG
>JARRPE010000034.1:0-9144 GCA_037383205.1 Methyloceanibacter sp. | reverse complement strand
TGCTGCATTCTATTGGTCCGAGGAGGATGACGGCCATTGCCCGCGCGAAAAGCGAGTCACGACACTGTCGTGGCGAATTATCACATTATCTCAGCTGCGGCATTGCGGCCTTTCGGCCTATGGGACCGTGCCTGCGCATGAGATAATGTGATAATTCCCCACGACAGTGTCGTGACTCGCTTTTCGCGCGGGCAATGGCCGTCATCCTCCTCGGACCAATAGAATGCAGCAGAGAAACGAAAGCGCCAAGCGCGACGCAGCGGTGTCGAAGGACGGCAAGCCGCCCGCAGGGGACTCGTCGACATCCAAGGCGACGTCCGAACCAGGACAAGAACAAGCCGCGCAGATGCGCGGAGGACGTCTTCTCTATATCGCGCTGGCGGTCGCCGCCGTGGCCGCGCTTGCGTACTGGTTCATGTCCAGCCCGCAGGAAGCGCAACAGGCAGGCGCTCCTGGCGGCGCGCCGCCGGCACCGCCAGTCACGGTGTCCACGCCGCTGGTGGAGACGATGCGGGAGTGGAGCGACTTCACGGGACAGTTCATCGCGCAGGACTCCGTTGAGATCAGGGCGCGCGTAAGCGGCTATCTGGAGTCGGTGAATTTCAGCGATGGCGAGCTGGTGGAGAAAGGCAGTCTTCTCTTCGTCATCGAACCGCGCCCCTTCGAAATCGCGCTGGACGCGGCCAAGGCGCAACTCGCCCAAGCCGAAGCCGAGCTCGAACTCGCCAAGGTGCAGTTAGAGCGCACGGCCCAGCTTCGCCAGAAGGATTTTGCGTCGGTCCAGACGTTCGACGAACGCTCGGCGGAAGTGAAGAACGCGACTGCGGCCCGCGACAGGGCCCGAGCGGAAGTCGATCAAGCGCAGCTGAACCTGGACTACACGCGCGTATTGGCGCCTGTATCCGGCCGCGTCGGCCGTCATGAAGTCAGCGTGGGCAACCTCGTCGTCGGTGGCACCGGCGAAACGACGTTGCTCACCACGCTCGTTTCACTCGATCCGATTTGGCTGATGTTCAATGTCAGCGAAGGCGACGGCATGACCTATAAGCGCCTCATCCAAAAGGGCGAGGTGGAGTCGGCGCGCGACAATGCCGTCGCGGTCCAAGGCCAGCTGATGGACGAGAAGGATTGGCCTCTCAAGGGGACGATCGACTTCGTCGACAATCAGTACGACCGTTCCTCCGGCACGATCCGTGTCCGTGCATCTTTCCCCAACAAGGACTTGTTCATCACGCCCGGTCAGTTCGGCCGCGTCCGCGTGCCCATGTCCCAGGAGAAGGCGACCATGCTGGTGCCCGATTCGGCCGTGGTGACTGACCAATCGACCAAGATCCTCTTCAGTGTCGCGGAAGACGGAACCGTCGTGCCGAAGCCTGTGGAGCTTGGCGCCGTGACGGACGGACTGCGTATCGTTCGTAGCGGCATCACGCCGGAAGACAAGATCATCATCAACGGGCTGCTGCGCGCGCGGCCTGGTCAGAAGGTCACGCCGCAGCCTGGTGAGATCAAGCCCTCCGGACAGCAGGCTGCCGCCGAACAATGAACCTTTCCCACTTCTTCATCGACCGGCCGATCTTTGCCGCCGTCATCTCGATCATGATCACGCTGATCGGTGGCGTCGCCTATTTCAGCCTGCCGGTCGCGCAGTATCCGGAGATTGCGCCGCCCTCGATCCAGGTGACGGCGCAGTATCCCGGCGCGTCTGCCGAGATTGTCGCCAATACGGTTGCGACGCCCATCGAGCAGGAAGTGAACGGTGTGGACGACATGATCTACATGACGTCCCAGTCCACCGGCGACGGGTCGATGGCGCTGACGGTGACCTTCAAGCTCGGCACCGATCTCGATACGGCCCAGGTGCTTGTCCAGAACCGGGTCGCGATTGCGACGCCGCGTCTTCCCGAAGAGGTGCGGGCACTCGGCGTCCAGGTGGTCAAGCAGTCGCCGGATCTCATGATGGTCATCCATCTGAGCTCGCCCGACGACAGCCGTGATCTCCTCTACGTCTCGAACTACGCGACCCTTCACGTCAAGGACGTCCTGTCGCGTATCGACGGCGTGGGCAACGTCACGATCTTCGGTGCGCGCGACTATTCCATGCGCATCTGGCTCGATCCCGACAAGCTGGCTGCGCGCAATCTGACAGCCGGTGATGTCCTGACCGCCTTGCGCGGCCAGAACGTGCAAGTCGCGGCCGGTGTCATCAATCAGCCGCCGGTGCCGCAGCCGGGAGCCTTTCAGCTGAACGTCGAGACGCAAGGGCGCCTGACCACGCCCGAGGATTTCGGCAACATCATCGTGAAGGCTGAAGATCAGGGGCGCGTGGTCCGCGTGCGCGACGTGGCGCGCGTCGAACTCGGCGCCGCCGATTACAACCGCAATGGCTATCTCGATGGCCGCATCGCCATTCCCATGGGTATCTTCCAGCGCCCCGGTTCGAATGCGCTCGAAACCGCGGCGCAGGTAGAAGCGGCCATGGAGGAAATGTCCAAGTCCTTCCCGAGCGGCCTGCGCTACGACATCGTCTACAACCCGACGCTTTTTATTTCAGAATCGATCGAGGCGGTGCTGCATACGATGTTCGAGGCCGTGATCCTCGTGGTGCTCGTGATCGTGGTGTTTCTGCAGACGTGGCGCGCCTCGCTCATTCCGATTGTCGCCATTCCGATCTCGCTGGTGGGCACCTTCGCGGTCCTCTCGGCGCTTGGGTACTCGCTGAACAATCTTTCGCTGTTCGGCCTGGTGCTCGCCATCGGCATCGTGGTCGACGACGCCATTGTCGTCGTGGAGAACGTCGAGCGGAATCTTCGCGAAGGGCTCTCGCCGCGTGAAGCGGCATACCGGACCATGGACGAGGTCGGCACGGCCCTGATCGCCATGACGCTGGTGGTCTGCGCGGTGTTTATCCCGACCGTGTTCTTGAGCGGCATTCTCGGCCAGTTCTTCCGTCAGTTCGCGGTGACGATCGCAACGGCGACGCTGATCTCGTTGATTGTTTCGCTGACTCTCTCCCCGGCGCTTTGTGCCCTGCTGTTCAAGCCTCACGGAGCGGACCACAAAAAGGGGATGATCGGACGGGGGCTCGACCGTGTCTTCGGCGTGTTCAATCGCGGCTTCGATTGGGTGTCCGATAAGTATGGCGCACTCACGGGCCGGCTCCTGCGGGTATCCGGGATCATGCTGGCGATCTATGCGGGGCTCATCGGACTGACGGTCTACCAGTTCCGCGCCGCGCCGACCGGCTTCATCCCGAACCAGGATCTTGGCTACCTGATCAACATCATTCAGCTGCCCCCGGGCGCGGCCCTGTCGCGCACCGACGAGGTCGCTCTGAGGGTGACGAAGATCGCCCTCGAGACGCCGGGCGTCGCGCATGCGGTGCCGATCGTCGGTCTGGACGGCGCGACATTCACCACCGCATCGAACTCGGCCGTTGTCTTCACGCCGCTCGAGCCGTTCAGCGAGCGGGCCAAGAAAGGCCTGAGCGCCGAAGCGATCTCGGGGGCACTCAACCAAGGCTTCGCTAGCATCGAGGATGCGTTCATCTTGAGCATCTCGCCGCCGCCCGTGCGCGGTATCGGCACGACGGGCGGTTTCCAGATGGAGGTCCAGGATACCAAGGGCGCACCGCTGTCTCAGCTTGCAGACGTAGCGCAGTCGCTGATGGGCGCGGCGAACCAGGACCCCGGCCTTTCCCGCGTGTTCACGACGTTCAACACAGGCACGCCCAGCGTCTACGGAGATATCGATCGCGTGCGCGCCGAAATGCTCGGCGTCAATTCGGACGACATCTTCGAGACCTTGGAAGTCTATCTCGGCTCCCAATACGTGAACGACTTCAACTTTCTCGGCCGTACCTACAGGGTGACGGCCCAGGCGGACGGAAAATTCCGCCAGGATCTGCACGCGATCTCGCAGCTCAAGGCGCGCAACGCCCAAGGTGAGATGGTGCCGTTGGGGTCGGTCGCCTCGTTCCGGGACATCACCGGCCCTTACCGGGTCGAGCACTTCAATCTGTTCCCCGCCGCGGCGGTCCAGGGCGGCACGCAGCCCGGTTATTCGAGTGGCTACGGGCTAGAGGCAATGGAGCGGATCGCGGACCAAGTTCTCCCCGAGGGCTATTCGTATCAATGGACGGAACTCGCCTATCAAGAGAAGCAGGCCGGGGACACGGCCATCTTCGTCTTCGCGGCGGCCGTTGTGTTCGTGTTCCTGCTCCTCGCCGCGCAATATGAGAGCTGGGGATTGCCGCTCGCGGTTATCCTGATCGTGCCGATGTGCTTGCTCGCCGCGGTGAGCGGACTGTTGATGCGGGGCATGGCCGTCGACATCCTGGGCCAGATCGGCTTCATCGTGCTGATCGCCTTGGCCGCCAAGAATGCGATTCTGATTGTTGAATTCGCGCGGCAGAACGAAGAGCAAGGACAAGACCGCTTTCAGGCGGTTGTCGAAGCCGCGCGCGTGCGTCTGCGGCCGATCTTGATGACCGCGCTGGCCTTCATTCTGGGTGTCGTGCCGCTCGTCGTCGCCACAGGGGCGGGGTCGGAGATGCGCCAATCCCTCGGCACGGCCGTGTTCTCCGGCATGCTCGGCGTGACGGCGTTCGGCCTGATTTTCACCCCGATCTTCTACGTGCTGGTGCGGAAATTCGCGCCCGTCCGGAAGGTGCCCGGCGAAGAACGTCCGAAGCCCGCGGAGTAGGGGGCCTCGCGGCTCCGGGCCGTCCACCAGCAGGCTCCAGAAAGCCGGTGATTGCATTGCGGTGGGCAAGCACAGACCCGGTGTTGCCCAATCGAGTGGCGTCCGCGTATGATGCCTAAAAATGATACTTCGGGTTGGAAACGGACGTAAGGAACGGGCGTTCCAAGGTACATAACGGAGACGGCTGAGTTTGCCGCAAGACACAAAGATGCTGACGGCAGGAGAAGTCCCCAAGGACGCTGCCGAGTATTACGCCAAGTTTTTCAATGAGATGAGGGATTCTCAGGGGAATGTCCGGCCTGCCTACAAGCAGCTCGCCGAGTTCCTCGATGGCCTTTCGCTCGAATCTCTTGCAACCAAACAGGAAGCGGCCGATGCGCTCTTCCGCAGGCTTGGCATTACCTTCGCTGTTTATACGGAAGGCGGCTCCACCGAGCGTCTGATCCCGTTCGACTTGATTCCGCGCATCCTGCACCACTCTGAGTGGGATTTGGTTGAGCGCGGCTGCCTTCAGCGCGTGAAGGCAATCAACATGTTCCTGCACGACATCTATCACGACCAGGAAATCCTGAAGGCCGACCTCATCCCGGCGGAGCTCGTATTCAAGAACCCCGCCTACCGGCCCGAGATGATCGGTGTCGATCTACCCAAGGACGTCTACGCCCACGTCGCCGGCGTCGATCTCGTCCGCACGGGCGAGCGCGACTTCTTCGTCCTCGAGGACAACGTCCGCACCCCGTCCGGCGTGTCCTATCTGCTCGAGAACCGCGAGATCATGATGCGTCTGTTCCCGGACGCCTTTAACGGTCAGGCTGTGTCGCCGGTGGGCAATTATCCGGAACGCCTGTTGGAGAATTTGCGCGCGGTCGCACCGGGTGGGGCGGAGGATCCGGTCGTCGTGCTCCTCACGCCTGGCCGCTACAACAGCGCCTATTTCGAGCATGTGTTTCTTGCCGAACAGATGGGTATCGATCTCGTCGAGGGCGTCGATCTTTTCGTGCGCGACAACTATGTCTGGATGCGCACGACCGAAGGTCCGGTCCGCGTCGACGTGATCTATCGCCGTCTCGACGACGACTTCATGGATCCGCTTGCGTTCTATCCAGGATCGTTGCTGGCGGTTCCGGGCCTGCTCTCGGTGGTGCGCTCGGGACGTGTCGCCCTCGCCAACGCGCTCGGTACCGGCGTCGCGGACGACAAGGCCATGTATACCTACGTGCCCCGCATGATCGAGTTCTATCTGGGCGAGCACGCGATCCTGAACAACGTTCAGACCTATATGCTGCGCGATCCCAAACAGTGCCAGCACGTGCTCGAGAATATCGAGAACCTCGTCGTGAAAGAGGTCCAGGGCTCCGGCGGCTACGGGATGCTGATCGGCCCTGCGTCCACTAAGGAAGAGCAGGAGGCCTACAAGGCGCGCGTGCTGGAAGACCCGGCCAATTTCATTGCTCAGCCGACGCTGACGCTCTCCACGTCGCCGACCCTGTGCAATGGCAACATCGAGCCGCGGCACGTGGACTTGAGGCCGTTCGTGCTCTCGGGCAACGAAACATCCGTTATCCCTGGCGGCCTGACGCGGGTGGCGCTTCGTGAGAAGTCCCTTGTCGTCAATTCGAGCCAAGGCGGCGGGACAAAAGACACGTGGGTTTTGGAGCGCGGAGCATGCTGAGCCGAACCGCCGAGGATCTGTACTGGATGGCACGCAACATGGAGCGCGCCGAGAACACGGCCCGCATGCTGGAGGTGAGCTTCCGGCTCACGTTGCTGCCGACCTCGCTCGACCGGGAGGAGCAGTTCGAGCCGATCCTGACCATCGCGCCCGGCGACGGTACGTTCCACGAGCGCTATGACGCGCTGAACCACGAAAACCTCGTGCGCTATGTGGCGCTGGACCCGGAGAACAACGGCTCGATCTATTCGCTCATCCGGAACGCGCGCGAGAACGCACGGGCGCGCCGTGCCTCGATCTCGAGCGAGGCGTGGGAGACCCTGAACGCGACCTGGCTGCAGATGCAGAGCTTCGATTACGACGAGGTCCAGCGCTGGGGCTTCCGAGACTTTTTCGACTGGGTCAAGGAGCGGTCACACCTCTTTCGGGGCGTCGTCTTCGGAACCATGCTTCATGACGACGGGTTTCGCTTCTTGCGCCTCGGCACCTTTATCGAGCGCGCCGACAACACGGCCCGCATCCTCGACGTGAAGTATCACGTCCTGTTGCCGGACACCGAAAAGGTGGGCGGCTATGTGGACTACTATCAATGGGCCGCACTGCTCCGGTCGGTGGGCGCGTACCGCGCGTACCGGCGCATCTATCACGAGACGATCTATCCGTGGCGCGTGGCCGAGCTGCTGATCTTGCGCGAAGACATGCCGCGCTCCCTGCATCACTGCTACGCCATTGTGCTGTCGACCTTGGACGAGCTGGCGAAGAAGAAGCCGCTCGAGTGCCGCCGGCTCGCCGGCCAGACCCATGCGCAACTCTGCTACGGGCAAATCCAAGCGGTGCTCCGCGAAGGCCTGCACGAGTATTTGACCCGTTTCATCGAGGACAACCACACCTTGGGGTCGCAGATCCAAGAGGACTTCCTGATGACCCCGATGGTGATGGCGGAGGCCGTCTAGCGTATGCTGATCCGTATCGAGCACAGCACTTCCTACCAGTACACCGAACCGCTTCTGGCGACGACGCAGTACCTGCGCATGACGCCGCTTTCGGGCCGCACCCAAGCGGTCGAGAATTGGGCCCTGATCTGTCCGGGCGCCTCGACGACACCCTGGCAGGACCAATACGGCAATGCGTGCCATACGCTCACGATGACCAAGCCCGTCGATCGCCTTGACATCCGCGTGAGCGGGCTTGTCCGAACGCGCGATACGAGCGGCGTCGTCGGGGTGGCTTCGCCGGAGCTGCCGATGATGCTTTATCTTCGGGAGACACCGATGACGGTGACGACCGACTCCATCCGCGAGCTTGCGAACGAGAGCCAGGGCAAGGCCGACCGGGACCGCATCGAGGTCCTGCATGACATTATGCTCCGCATTGGGAAGGCGGTGGACTACAAGCCGGGTGAGACTCATGTCCACACGACGGGCGCCGAGGCCTTGGAGCAGGGCAGTGGCGTCTGCCAGGACCTTGCCCATATCTTCTGCGCGGCAGCCCGCTCCCTCGACATTCCGGCCCGCTATGTCAGCGGGTATATGACTCAAGGCAACGGCCACGAGGCTCATGCGGCAAGTCATGCTTGGGCCGAGGCATTCGTTGACTCTCTCGGCTGGGTAGGGTTCGATCCCACCAATCGTGCTTGCCCAGACGAGTCGTATGTCCGGACAGCGATCGGTCTCGACTATTCCGAAGCCGGTCCCATGCGCGGCGTTCGGGCAGGTGGCGGTGATGAAGCCATGAGTGTCAGCGTTAGTTTTCCAAATCAGCAATAAAGCCGGGGACGGTAGCGCCAGTGACGTACTGCGTTGGCATTCTGCTCGATGAAGGGGTGGTGCTCGCGTCCGATTCGCGTACCAACGCCGGCATCGACCGCGTGTCCACCTTCCGTAAGATGTTCACCTTCGAACGGCCGGGCGAGAGACTCTTCACGCTCCTGACCGCGGGTAATCTGTCGCTGACGCAAGGCGTGATCAGCCTCATCGGCGAGTGGCTGGAATCCGACGATCCGGACAAGGACCTTTACGCCGCGACGTCCATGTTCAACGCCGCCCGTATCATCGGCCGGGCCCTGCGAGAGGTGCACAAGGTCGACGCGGGCTATCTGCAGCAGCACGACATCGACTTCTCCGCCTCGTTCATCCTCGCCGGCCAGGTGCGGGGCGGCAGGCTGCGGCTTTTTCAGATCTATGACGCGGGCAATTTCATCGAGGCCATGGGCGACACGATCTATTTCCAGATCGGTGAGGTGAAATACGGCAAGCCCATCCTGGACCGGGTCCTGCGCCGGGAAACATGCCTGAAAGACGCTGCCAAGTGCGCCTTGATCTCGTTCGATTCGACCATGCGATCGAACGTCTCGGTGGGGCCGCCTATCGACTTGATGATTTACCGGCGCGACACGTTGAGCCGCGCCTTCACGATCCGGCTTGAGGAAGATGATCCCTATTTGCAGGAGCTTCGCGAAGGTTGGGGCACAGCGCTTCTCGAAGCCTTCCACAATGTCGGTCACGAACCGGGTTGGGTTCTGTGACCGCGTCGGGCGTGAGGCTCCATCTGGCGGCGATCCGCAAGAATTACTCCTGAATTGGTGTTGGTGCGCATCTCTTTGTTGCGGGTCAGACCACCCCGATGCTAATCGGCTCGGATCGGGACGGGGCTTTGCCGCGTTTCTTGCCGCGGGTCTAGCGCCCGCGTCTGAAGGGCGCGGACGAGAGGGACAATGGCCAAGTTCAAGCAACCGATAGATGAAGAGGACGGCGCGCCCGCACACGCGAGGC
>JARRPE010000033.1:0-14973 GCA_037383205.1 Methyloceanibacter sp. | reverse complement strand
TCGGCCAATAGACCACGTCGATGGCATAGCCTTGCGCGATCTCCAGCGCTTTGTGCTGGGCTTCGGGCGCCAGAGTAATGATGCGGTCGAAGCCAAGGTCATGCAGATCGTCGATGGCTTGGGGAACGTGACCGGAGATATCGATACCGATCTCATCCATAACCGCGACCGCGAAGGGATCGGGTTCGCCAGCGCGCACGCCCGCGGACTCCACGTAGATTTGCCGGCCCGCGAGATGCCGCAACATGGCGGCAGCCATGGGCGAGCGAACCGCATTGCTGGCACACGCGAACAGAACGGCGCCCGGCAGATCCCCGCCAGCGCTCAACGTATCAGCCCTTCCAGTGAAGGGCGCAAAGAAGCGTGAACAAGCGCCGGGCCGTGGCGATATCGACCGTGACCTTACCCTTCAGCCGCTCCATCAGCAGGTGGCTGCCTTCGTCGTGCAGGCCCCGGCGGCCCATGTCTATCGCCTCGATCTTGGACGCCGGCTGGGTCTTGATCGCGGCGTAGTAGCTGTCGCAGATCAGAAAATAGTCCTTCACGATCCGGCGGAACGGCGACAGCGACAGCATGATCTGTTGCAGCGGGTTGCCCGCTTCGTCGGAGATGGCGAACACGAGCCTATTATCGGCCAGCGACAGGTGGAGCGTGTACGGGCCCTCCTGGCCTTCGCCCTCTAGAAGAAAATTGTTCTTCTCCAGAAGATCGAAAATGGCCACCTCGCGCTCGTGCTCGACCTCGACGCTGTCGCGTCCCAGCGAGGCCTCGTCCAGCGTGACGGCCAGCAGCCGCGCGGTCTCCGGGAAAGTCGTGTCGTCGCCCGTCTGTGTCATCATCAATCCGGAAGATTAAGCCTGATCCCGACGGACCGGCGATGGGCGTCGAGCCCCTCGGCCCGCGCCAGCGTCATAGCCGCAGGTCCCAACTTCTTGAGGCTCTCCGCATCGAGCTTCAGCAAGGACGTGCGCTTCATGAAATCGAGCACGCCGAGGCCCGATGCGAACCGGGCGCTGCGTGCGGTCGGCAAGACGTGGTTGGTGCCGGCCACGTAGTCGCCAATGACCTCCGGCGTGTAGCGGCCGACGAAGATCGCACCGGCATGCCGGATTTTTTCCGTAAGCGCGTCCGCGTTGTCCGTGGCGATTTCCAGGTGCTCCGGCGCGAGCCGGTCGGACAAGGCGGGCGCCTCGTCGAGGCTCTCGACCAGGATGACGGCGCCGAAGTCCACCCAGCTCGCGCGCGCCGTCTCAGCGCGTGGTAGCGTCTTCAGCTGCGCCTCGACGGCCGCGACGACGTCGTCGGCGAAGCCGGCGTCGTCGGTGATGAGGATGGATTGCGCTGCCGTGTCGTGCTCGGCCTGCGCCAGCAGATCGCTGGCGATCCAAGCCGGGTCGTTCTCCTTGTCGGCAATGACCACCACTTCGGACGGCCCTGCGACCATGTCGATCCCAACCTGACCGAAGACCTGCCGCTTGGCCGCGGCCACATAGGCATTGCCGGGTCCGACGATGGTCGACACGGGCCGGATCGTTTCCGTGCCGAAGGCAAGCGCGGCAATGGCCTGGGCGCCGCCCACCCGGTAGATCTCGTCGACGCCGGCGAGCGCAGCCGCGACAAGCACCAGCGGGTTGAGTTCCCCGCGCGGCGACGGCACGACCATCACGAGGCGCTCCACGCCCGCGACCTTGGCGGGAACGGCGTTCATGAGAACCGAACTCGGATAGCTGGCGGTGCCGCCGGGCACGTAAAGACCCGCCGACGAAACCGGCGTCCAGCGCTGGCCGAGCTCCGCGCCCGTCGCATCGACATAGGTCTCACTCTCGGGGAGCTGCCGGCTGTGGTGGTCCAGAATGCGTGTGTGCGCCAGTTTGAGCGCCTCGACGGTCGCTTCGTCGACAGCGGCGAGCGCGCCCGCCACGTCGGCTTCCGACACGGCGAGGCCGGCCTCGCGGAGATCCAGCTGATCAAATTTTTGCGTGAAGTCAATCAGGGCCGCATCGCCACGGGCGCGCACATCGGCGATGATCTTGGCGACGGCATCGTTCACGTCCGCCGAGGACTCGCGCTTCATGCCGAGCAAATCCTCGAAGCGGGCTGCGAAGCCCTCCTCACGCGTATCCAGCATCTGAACCATAAGACCTCAAGCGCCCGCGGCTTTGGAGCCGTCCGCATTTGGATCGGCGGACATTGTCGCGTCGCCTTGGGAGTCGACCTGGGGCTCCACTTGGGGATCGGTTGGGACTTCTCCTTGGGCTTCGCCTTCGTCCGGATGCTGCGGCTTGTTGCGGGTGCGCCAGGCGGGCCCCAGATCGCGCATCTCCGCCTCGATGCATTCCACATCGAGCTGAACGACGACGTCGCCGGCGAAATACAGCACGACCTTGCCCCCCGGCGTCTCGCCCTGCTCAAACGCAATGGCGAGCAGCGACAAAACGCGATCCTTGTTCTGCGGGGCAAGATCCTTGTGGCGCGCGCCGAGCACCCGGTCGAAACGCAGCGCCGTTCGCAATCGGCGATAGCGCTCGCCCTCGGCTTTGGCGCTCTGCCAATCGAACCGGTTGAGAACAGCAGCGAACCGCTTCTGGGACGGCAAATAGGCCATGTCGCCAACCCGGACGACCGCGTCCTGAAGTTGCGAGGACACGACTTGCAGGTCCTCCTCGTCGAGGGCGAGCAGCTTAAGCGTCGTCATAAGAAGAAATCACCGGTAAGAGCATAACTGACCTGGACCTACCACGCTTTCGGCCTGCTTCGGAAGACATTCCGGAAAACAGGCACCTAGCCGGCGATCCGGTCGATCTGAGCGCCGCAACTGCGCAACTTCTCTTCGAGACGGTCGAAACCGCGATCCAAATGGTATACGCGGCCGATCGTGGTCTCCCCTTGCGCGGCGAGCCCCGCGATGATCAGCGAGACCGATGCGCGCAGATCCGTGGCCATGACGGGCGCCCCCCGGAGGCCGCTGACCCCATGGACCAGAGCGGTATCGCCCCGAAGATCGATGCGGGCGCCGAGCCGGGCCAGCTCCTGTACATGCATGAAGCGGTTCTCGAAAATCGTCTCGCGCACTTCCGAAACGCCCTTGGCCGTGCACATCAGCGCCATCAGCTGGGCCTGGAGATCGGTCGGGAAACCGGGGAAGGGCTGGGTCTCAACGGACACGGCTTCGAGCCCATGCCCATTGCGCGATACGCGGAGCCCCCCGGCCTCCTCGTAGACCTCGACGCCCGTCGACCGCAGCGCCTCGAGCGCCTCCTGGAGCAGCTCGGCGCGCGCGCCTTCCAAAAAGATATCGCCGCCGGTGATCGCCGCGGCCATGGCGTAAGTGCCGGTCTCGATCCGGTCCGGCAGCACACGGTGCTCGGCGCCGTGCAGCGAGGGCACGCCCTGGATCAGCAGGGTCGAGGTGCCGATTCCCTCGATCTTCGCGCCCATTTCGACGAGGCAGGTGGCGAGATCGCCGACCTCGGGTTCGCGCGCCGCATTCACGATCTCCGTCTCGCCCTCGGCCAATACGGCGGCCATCAGCGCATTGTGGGTCGCGCCCACCGAAACCTTGGCGAGGTGGATCCTGTTGCCCTTGAGGCCCTTCGGCGCCTTGGCGATGACGTAGCCGGCGTCGAGCTCGATGTCGGCGCCAAGCGCCTCCAGCGCCACCAGATGGAGGTCGACCGGCCGCGTGCCGATGGCGCAGCCGCCGGGCAGAGACACCTTGGCCTCGCCGCAACGCGCCAGCAGCGGCGCCAGCACCCAGAAGCTGGCGCGCAAGCGCGCCACCATCTCATAGGGCGCCGTGGTGTCGACGATTTCGGCCGCCGTCAGCTTGTAGGTCTGTCCGTCATTGGAATCCTGGCCGACCCGCTTGCCGGCGATGGTCACGTCCACACCGTGATTGCCGAGGATGCGCGCCAGCAGCGCCACATCCGCGAGACGCGGCATGCCGTGCAGCGTCAGCGTCTCGTCGGTGAGCAGGCTCGCAATCATCAGCGGCAGCGCGGCATTCTTCGCACCACTGATCCGAATGGTGCCCTTGAGCCGTTCGCCGCCCACAATGCGGATACGATCCATAACGCGATACTCCCTCTGAAGCGCCTTTGTTTGGCGCCCCGTTTCCCCTGTTCGGCCGCGATCGGCGATGCGGCAAGCGGCCAGTCTAACCTTACCGCCTCATCCCTGTCCCCCTTCATCGGGGGTCTTCGAACCCGTGCGCTTGGCGCGGGCGTTCTCCTTGCGTTTCAACAAGTTGGCCCGCAGCGCCTGGGCCAGCCGCTCCTGCCGGGCATCGTGCGGTTTCGCGGGCGGTGAAGCCGGCGCGCGCTTGTCTTCGTCGGCCATTCCACTATCCCCGTCAGGCCCTCCAGCCCGCGCCTTTTACCCCATTGTTAGGCCCCCCGTAAGAGGATGCGGAATCCTTGCGTCGTAAAGCCCGCTATGGCAGTTTGCGCGCCGCACCGGGAGGGGGCACCCCATCGATTCCCCGCAAGGGTTTCTCAGGTAAATCCACCCGTCGCTGACCCACCGACCACCGAAGGACCCTCGCGATCGCACGACTGATCGCGCCGCGCCTCAAGGTCAATGGAACGCCGCCGTAGCTCAGTGGTAGAGCGCGTCATTGGTAATGACGAGGTCGACAGTTCGATCCTGTCCGGCGGCACCAGAAAACCCCACTTTCTTGTGCCGTTCGCTGTCGTTCACTGCGTGAACGCGCCGCGCTGCCTGCTGGTCGTGGGCCAGATTGTCGGTCATGCTATGCAGATTGCACCGGGTCTGATCCACTGATGACGCTTCTCACGGCGCTTCCGGCACGTTAGTCCGCCGGCCAGATGCCTGCGTCCCTATTCCGCTTGGAGGAACGTTCGTCATGACGATGGAAGAGTTCGGCGACTTGGTCGGCAAGGTGGTCGCCTATGCGATCGGCATTCCGTTGGTTGTCGTTTCACTGCTCGTCGCCTATTGGCTTGTCGTCACGATCCTTCGTCTAGCCGGTGTGATCGAACTGCCGGACCCGATCGATTGGCTGCCCGCGGAGTGGACCAAGAATCTGCCAATTCCACGCTGACTCCAGAATGAGGTCTGGCCCCATGCAGCGGTGACTAGATGGACCTAGCCTTGCCGGACTGATCGGATATTCGAAAAAGATATGAGCACGCCGCAAATAAGAAGCCTTGCCGTCGTGTTCGCTTTCGTCGGCGTCGTGCTCTTCTTTCTGTTCATCGATATCGGCCTCTTGCCGCTTGAAGATTGCAGTCCTGACGCCGCGCTGCTCGTCGCGGGACGACCCTCCTATCGTGGCGCGTTCGGACTGTGGGCCTGTGGCGGGCCCATCAGCGTCGCGCTCGGCGTCATCGTCCCGCTCATTCTATTCGCGCGCGCCGCCGTGTTGGCGGTTTGGCCTCGAAAATGACGCACCGCGAAGCGTTTTGCGGCGCTGCCGCATCGATGCGGGGCAGATTGGGCCGCGGCAATATGTTAGGCTCGTCCCGGCTAGGACAGGGAGGAAACCGGGCCATGAAAACAATCACAGCACTTGCGATCTTCTGCTTTGTTGCATTTGCCGCGACGCTGACGTTCGAGGCGCCCGCGGACGCGCGGCCCCACGTTGCGAAGGGCGTCAGCAAGAGCATCAACTCGGCGACGCGCGGCGTGTATCGCGGCATGCGCGGCGTGGGCCGTGGCGTGTATCAGGGCGCCCGCTGGGGCACGCGTGCGGTTTGGGTCGGCGCCGGTGTCGGCGCGGGCCACGCCGCCTTGACGCGCAACTGCGAGTATTACCGCAAGCGTTACCAGGAAACGCGGAACAAGAACTGGCGCAACAAGTACAACGCCTGCATCCGCTAATGCCGGTTGCGCCCCGCTGGCGGGGCGCGCCGCGCACCTTTTAGGAGGCAAAGCAATGCACATGGACCGGCCGGTCTTTGTGTTCGGCTCGGATATTGCCGGACACCACGCTGACGGCGACTCACTGGTCGCGCTTCGAACCCGGGGCGCGGTCTACGGTCAGGGCAGCGGGCCACAAGGGAACGCCTATGCGATCCCTACAAGGAGCCGCACCGGCCGGCCACGGACACGCCAGGACATCGCCGAAAGCGTCAGCGATTTTCTTGGCTTTACGCGGTTGCGCCCCTGGGCCCTGTTCGACGTCGCGCCGATGTTTGCAGGTGCCCCACACAACGTCACACTGCCGGCCGCTTTCCATCGGATTCTTGCGCGCAGGATCTTTGACAACCGGCACGAAGGAGAAGCGATATGAGCAGCGTCTTGCGACTATCGGCCATCCTCGCGGTCTTGCTGTGCGGCGCGGTAGGCGTTGCGGGACATCCCGCAGTGGCAAAGAAAAACTCCGGCGAGACCGTCAGCGTGCAGAATAAAAAGAAGAAGCAAAGCACGCAGGCGAAGGATTGCCGCAAGGGGCCCGTGCCGCCGTTCATGCGCAACCCACGCTACATGAACCGCGGCTTCCTCAAGAAGCGCTGCTGACGCCGTCGCTCGCAGAGCTATGCAGCTAGCGCCCCTTTGGACAGCGATGGCAGATACGCACGCAGCGGCGGCAGCGCTTGATGCAATGGAAGTACGGTTTGCAGTGCACGGGGCTCGTGACCGTAATCGAGGCAGGCCGATCGAGGTTGGCAGGGCTCATAGCGGCCGCATCAGACTTTTGCGGTGCAGCGAACGAAAGGGCCACAGCAGCCCCAAGCACCCATAAACCGGCCTTGCCGAGATTAAATCTTCGCAACATCGGCATCTCTCCTCTGGGGCTATAACGCCATCATGATTATGGCTAACACCCTGATAGGGCGCACTTAACCATAGAGGCCGGATCAACGCCTCCAGCGCCGCCGTCCATGCGATCCTGGCGTCAATCCTATTGAAAGTCTCATGACAATCCCAATCTCTTTCGGCACGGGGGACGTTAATCGCGGAGGTAACGACAATGGTAAGCGATAAGTCCCAATACCGTGGCTACGAGATCCGGCTTCGTCAGGAATGGTCGAACTGGTGCGCGAACATCATCCCCTTGCGGGACGATCTTCCCATGCTGGCCATGTCCCCGTTGCGGACACTCTCGTCCACGCCCGAGGAGGCGCTGGCGGCAGCCAAGCAGAATGTCGATGAGTATCTCGGCATCGAGCCGCAGCGTCAGGTTGCTTAGAGCGCAGTGACGTCACGCCGAGCGCGGGCGCTCCTCACACCTCACTTGGTGAGCAGCGCATAGGCCGCGTAACACAACGTGATCGCAAGCAGCGGCCGGAGCACCCAGTCTGGCGCAACACCTGCCAGGCGCGTCCCAAGCAAGATGCCTGGGATCGATCCCACAAGCAGCGCCGCCAGAATTCCAAAGTCCACATGCCCCAGACCGAGGTGACCGGCGCCGGCGACCAGCGTCAACGGCACCGCATGGGCAATGTCCGATCCGACAATGCGCTTGGCCGGCAACGCCGGGAAGAGCATTGCCAGCACGACGACGCCGATGGCGCCGGCGCCGACCGATGTCAGCGTAACAAGAAAGCCAAGGGCGGCGCCGAACAGCACCGTGGCCGTGGTGCGCGGGGGCGGCGCTTCGGTCTCATTCCCGTTCGCATGCGCCTTCATCATGATGGGGTAAAGCACGATGGCCAACGCGCTGACCGGCAGCGCGAAGGCGAGGCCATAGCGGATCCAGCCTGCCATCGCCTCGGTGTCCAAAGGCACATAGGCGATCAATGCCAGCAGAATGATCGCCGCCGGGAGCGAGCCCATCGCCAGCCGCAGCACGATCGGCCAGTCGACGTTTTCCTGCACGTGGTGCCGCCAGCCGCCGACGGTCTTGGTTACGGATGCGTAGAGGAGGTCCGTGCCGACCGCAACGGACGGCGGAACCCCGAAACTTGAGATAAGCAGAGGCGTCATCAGCGCGCCGCCGCCAACACCTGTCAGTCCCACCAGAAAGCCGACGCCGAATCCGGCACCAGCCAGAGGCAGCAGGGCAATGACCCCGCTGAAATCAGTCATCTATGTGGGCCTCCCCCGCCTTATCCGGCACGATCAGAATCCAAACGGATCCAGCGGCCTCTTAGCGATCCGTCTCGATCTGCACCGGAACGCCGGCCGACCGTAACAGAATTGCCACCTCTTGGGCACGCCGATCAAACTCGGCCCTGTCCTCCGGTGAATCGCCAAGGTCCGCGCATAGGCCAGACAGCCGGGCTCGGTCAAGCACCAGTACGTTGTCCCCGACGGCTGCCGCACCTGTCTGTACCCATGTGATCACGCCGCCGGCGACGGTTGCGCCATCCAACGCGTTGACGAGTACAAAGTTCCCGGTGAGCGGAAGATCGCCGAAGAGGTCCACCGCCGTCGACCGTCCGAGCAGAATGCGGCAGTCGGCGATATCGTTCATGCTGCAATCATGGGCCTGCTTCGTGGAAAGCGTCTCGAAGTCGATCAGTGTAGAGACACTCACGGATGTGACCGGCGTCAGATCCGTGGCCGTGCGCAACAGATACCCGGCTTCCGGGTCGAACGGTTTCTCGGACAGCCAGACGAGTCGCGCCTCGAGGACATCGGCATTGGTGGGCCGCCGCTCTGTTTCCGTCAGCACCGCGCCGCGCGAAATGTCGAGATCGGTGTCCAGCACGAGCGTCACCGCATCGCCGCTCGAGGCGGTCTCAAGATCGCCGTCCATCGTCGAGATGCGCCGTAAGGTTGCGCCCAGTCCGCTGCGCGCATCCACGACGCGATCGCCGACGCGAATCGAACCCGACGTCACCGTGCCGGCGTAGCCGCGAAAGTCGTTCGCGGCGCGCAACACCATCTGAACCGGCATGCGAAACGGCACTTCTTCGGGTTCGCTTCTCGCTTCAACGGACTCAAGATACTCCAGCAGCGTCGGCCCGTCGTACCACGGCATCTCTTCGGAGCGTGCGACGACATTCGCGCCCGTCAACGCTGCGACGGGAATCGACATGATATCCGTGAAGCTGAAGTTGCCGGATATCGCCGCGTTCCGCCGCGTCTGACGCTTCACACCATGGCGCGCATCGACTAAGAGGATGGCGACGTCGGCATGGGATGCGCCGGTCGCCATGTTGCGGGTGTACTGCTCGTGCCCCGGCGAGTCGATGATCACGAAGCGGCGGCGCTCGGTCTCAAAGTAACGCCAGGCGATGTCGATTGTGATGCCCTGCTCGCGCTCGGCCACGAGCCCGTCGAGCAGAAGCGAAAAGTCGATCCGCTCCCCATTCACGGCGCGCGCGTGCGACGCATGCATGATTTGCGCACGCTGGTCGTCGGTAACCCCCGCCGCATCCCACAGGAGACGGCCGATCAGCGTCGATTTGCCGTCATCGACTGAGCCGCAGGTCAGAAGGCGCAACATGGCCTCGGACTTGTCGCCCGGCTGGATGAACGGTTGTTCGTTTTGCGTTTCGGAAAGCGCCGCCACACTCATTAGAAGTACCCCTCGCGCTTCTTCATCTCCATCGCCCCGGCTTCGTCATGATCGATCAAACGTCCAGCCCGTTCAGAAACACGAGCGCCCAAAGTTTCGGTCACGAGCGAGTCAAGATCGGCCGCTTCGGATTCGATCGCCGCGGTCAGCGGATAGCACCCGAGAGTCCGAAATCGAATCTTACGCATGGTCGGCTGCTCGCCCGGCTTGAGCGGCATGCGCTCGTCGTCGACCATCAGGATCTGGCCATCGCGTTCGACCGTGGGACGCTCTTTCGCAAAATAAAGCGGCACCACATCGAGTTGCTCAAGCGTGATGTAGCGCCAGACATCCGCCTCGGTCCAATTCGACATCGGGAAGATCCGGGCGGTTTCATCCTTGCCCAGACGCCCATTGAGGAGCTGCCACATCTCCGGCCGCTGCAAACGCGGGTCCCAGCTATGTCCCCCGGCCCGGAAGGAGAACACGCGTTCCTTGGCCCGAGAGGCCTCCTCGTCGCGGCGCGCACCGCCGAACGCGGCATCGTACCCGCCGTTGTCGAGCGCTTGCCGCAGCGCCTGGGTCTTCATGATGTCCGTATAGACAGACGGCGGATAATCGAACGGATTGATGTTCTTGGCCGCCCCGTCGTGGTTGGTGTGCACAATCAAATCGAGCCCCATTTCGGACGCGGTCCGGTCGCGAAACGCGATCATCTCGCGGAACTTCCACGTCGTGTCCACGTGCAACAGTGGGAACGGAAGCTTGGCCGGCCAAAACGCCTTGCGCGCCAGATGCAGAAGAACCGTCGAGTCCTTCCCGATGGAGTACAGCAGCACCGGGGCCCGGAACTGTGCCGCCGCCTCACGGAAAATGTGGATGCTCTCGGCTTCGAGGAGCTTGAGGTGAGACGTGAGCGCGGTCATGCGGCCTTCTCCCGAGTTGCGACTGGCGCCGCCGAACGCTCGGATTCGGCCACATGCAGTCCGCATTCCTTCTTGTCTGCGTTTTCCCACCACCAACGGCCCGCGCGCGGGTCCTCTCCCGGCTCAATCGCGCGCGTGCACGGTGCGCAGCCGATCGAGACAAAGCCTTGCGCATGCAGCGGATTGACCACGACATTATTGGCGTCGATGTAGTCGTTGAGGCGCTCGTCCGACCAGTCAGCAATCGGGTTGATCTTGATCAGACCGCGCTCCGCGTCCCATTGGGCCAGCGGCACATCCGCGCGCGCTTGCGACTGTTCGCGCCGCAAACCGGCGATCCAGCCTTGCGCGCCCTGCAAGGCCCGGTTCAGGGGACGGACTTTGCGAACCTCGCAGCAGCTCTTTCGGTTTTCGACGGACTGGCGGAAGCCATAGACGCCGTCGCGGAACACGAGCTCTTCGACTTCGCGCGCATCGGGCGCAACAAGCCGGATGCGCGTGCGATAGCGCAGCTCGGACAGTTCAATCGTTTCCAGGACCTCCGGAAACAGCCTGCCCGTGTCGAGCGTAAAGACATCGATGTCGGCGCCCGATTTCACCACACCGGACTTGGCGATCGCCTGGAGAATCACTTGGTCCTCGAGGCCGACGCTCGTCGAGAACGCGATACGGCCTTCGATACGTTCGGCGATCAGCTTGATGCGTTCGACGAGATCGTCCGTGGCCGCGAGTGCCCGATTGAGTTCGGCGGCGGACTTCGCGGAGGCGTTCCAACGCAGCGGCAAGGGGTTGCGCGACGAGGGCTGGTAGCTGCGACCGATGATGGTGAGCGTGTTCTTCCACATCTCGGCTGCGCCAGGATCGGCGATCTCGGCCGTGTCGAAACCGGACCGCAATAGAAACTGGGATTGGTCCGGGATGAGCGATCCGACCGCGCGAATCTCGCCGCTGAACCCAAGCCGATCACGGAGGATGCGCGCGAGGCTGAAACCACGCCCGTCCGCAAAGCTCGGAAAGAGAATCGCGATCGGCCCGGCGTTGCCGCCGGCCGCGGCGGCCAGCGCATCGTGATCCGCATCCGGCTCCAACACGGTCGCCGGCTCGTCGGGCTTTTCGACCAACGCGCCTGTCGACAAATCAACGAGCACCATAGAGAGCCTCCTTGAACGGGGCGGCGCCGATACGGCGCCAAGTCTCGAGGAAGCTCTCTCCCTCGTTCCGGTTTTCGACATAGGTGTCGACAATCGTGTCAATCGCCTCGGGAACCTTTTCGGCGCGGAAGCCGGGCCCGATAATCGTGCCCACCGCGGCGTCATCCTTCGGGCTGCCGCCGAGCGTGATCTGGTAAAGCTCCGTGCCCTTCTTATCGACACCGAGAATGCCGATATTGCCGGCGTGGTGATGCCCGCACGCATTGATACAGCCCGACATGTTGACCCGGATCTTGCCGATCTCGTCCTGCCGGGCGGGATCCTCGAACTTCTTGGCGATCTCCTTTGCGATCGGGATCGACCGGGCATTGGCGAGGTTGCAATAGTCGAGCCCCGGGCAGCAGATCATGTCGCCAGCAATTCGTTGTTGCCAACCGCGAGGCCCGCTTCCGCGAGCGCATCATCGCCCGGCGTGCGGCCTGGCTCCTTCAGTGAAATCACGGCGGAGGCGTAACCTGGCACGCGATGGGGCAGCACATTATTCCGGTACCAATTCGCGAACGCTGCATCGCTCGCGCGGCGTTCGGCGACCGCCTCGTCGCGCGGCGCGCGCTCCGGCAGGTCCGGCGGCGCGAAATATGATGCGATCCGGCGAACCTCGTCTTCGGGAAGATCGATCTCGGTCTTGGCCGTCGCATTCCAATCGTCCTCGACAGCCTCGCGGAACTTCTCGATGCCGAGCGCGTTCACGAGGATCTTGATGCGAGCCTTGTACAGATTGTCCCGGCGCCCGAGCAGATTGTAGACGCGCAGGATCGACTCGACGTACGAGAGCAGATGCTCCTTGGGCAGGAACTCACGGATCACCTGACCCACATAGGGCGTGCGCCCCATGCCGCCGCCGACGAGGACGCGGAACCCGTTCTCGCCGTTAGAACCACGCACAATGCGCAGGCCGATATCGTGAAACGCGGTAGCCGCCCGATCCTCCGCCGCCCCTGAGACGGCAATCTTGAACTTGCGCGGCAGCCAGTTGAACTCGGGGTGCAGCGTCGACCATTGCCGCAGGATCTCGCACCAGACGCGCGGGTCCTCCAACTCGTCGTTCGCGGCGGCCGCGTACGGATCCGACGTGACATTGCGCACGCAATTGCCGCTCGTCTGAATGCAGTGCATTTCCACGTCGGCCAGCGCGGCCAGCACGTCGGGCACATCGACGAGCTTTATCCAGTTGAACTGGATGTTCTGTCGCGTGGTGAAGTGGCCGTAACCGCGATCCCACTTACGGCCGATCATGGCGAGCTGCCGCATCTGACGCGGCGACAGCTGGCCATAGGGAATCGCGATCCGCAGCATATAGGCGTGCAGCTGCAGATAGAGTCCGTTGCGCAGGCGCAAAGGCCGGAACTCTTCCTCGGAAAGTTCGCCGCTCAGCCTTCGGGCGACCTGGTCACGGAATTCCGCGACGCGCTCGTTTACGAAGGCATGATCAAATTCATCATAGCGGTACATCATACCAGTCCTTTGTCAGTGTCGTGCGGTGCGACGCCCGAATGCGTTCGCGCACGGAAATGGGATCCACGGTGCCGTCGTCTTTAACCTCGACCGGCATGGGGTAGACGCTGATGACGATACGCTCGCGAACGGCCTCTTCGGCGATGGCTTCCAGCGCCTTGACCTCGTCCTCGCCCTCGGCGCGGGCGGCCTCGGCAATGTCCTCCGTCCACCCGCCATCGGGTGCGAGATAGACGACGATGCCGTCGTTGAGGCGGTTTGCTGTAACGACGTTAGGCATAGGCGCGCACCACCTCCTCGTGAGCCAAAATCGTCTCAACCGCGCCCGCGGCGGGAAGCCCCGCCCCCTCGCCGAAGATGAGAACAGCCGGGCTGTTCAAACCGAGGCTCTCGGCATCGTTCGCCAGCGCGGAGATGGTCGTGGCGACACGCCGCTCATCCGGCCGGCTCGCATTCTCCACCGCCATGACGGGCAGCCCGTCGCGAAAGCCGGCGTCCAACAGGCGCTGCGCGATCACCGCCCCCGTGGTGACGCCCATATAGACGACCAACGTGTTGTTGCCGGACGCCAGGGCCCTCAGATCGAGATGCTCGAAGCTCGGCGCTTTCCCGCCCGCCTCATGGCCGGACACGAACGTCACCGTGTGCGACACGTCGCGATGGGTCAGCGGAATCTGCAGGCTGGCCGCCGCGGCGGCGCCCGCCGTAACGCCTGGGATGACCTCGACTGCAATCGCCTCGGCACGCAGCGCGTCGAGTTCCTCGCCGCCCCGGCCGAAGATGAAGGGGTCGCCGCCCTTGAGCCGGACGACTGTTTCTCCCGCCTTCGCGCGCGCCACCAGCAGCGCGTTGATCTGCGCCTGTGGGACGCTATGGGCGCCCTTGGCCTTGCCGACGGAAATCAGCTCCGCCTCCCGGCGGGCCAGCTCCAGCACGCCGTCACCGACGAGCTTGTCGTAGAAGACGACATCGGCGGCTTTGAGCGCCCGGATCGCCTTCATGGTGAGAAGCTCGGGATCACCGGGACCGGCGCCGACGAGCAGGACACGGCCCTGCTGGCTTTGGGCCCCGTCGTTTTCGGCCGACGCAGCGCTTGCGATTTCCCCGTCGATCAGCTTCCGGGCCGTGACTTCGTCACCATGAAGCATGGCGCGGGCGGCCGGTCCGTCGAAAATACGCTCCCACAGCCGGCGGCGCCCGGGTCCTTCGGGAAGGGCCGCGGCCACGCGGTCGCGAAATTGACCCGCAAGCGCGGCCAAGTCGCCCAGCCGGGGATGCAGCTCGTTTTCCAGCCAGGCACGCAGGCGCTGTGCCAGGACGGGCGCGGCGGCGGCTGTACCGATCGCCACCGTGACTTCGCCGCGATCCACGATCGCCGCCAGGGCGGCGGTGCAGAGGGCTGGCCGGTCCGGGACGTTGACGGGCACGCCCAAAGCACGCGCGATCTCCGCAATGCGGGCGTCTTCGGCCTCGTCCTCCGTGGCCGAGATCACGAGGGGCCGGCCGCGAATCTGGTCGACGCCCGGCCTTGACGGCTGCTGCACCACCCTGCCCTCGCCGGCAAATTGCGACAGCTCGGACCCCAGCGCATCGGCCGCGACATCGACGCGCTCGGCCCGCTTCAGGAGCAGGCGCGTCTTGATGGCCGCGAGCGCGCCTCCGCCCACCACCAGCGGCGGCTTGCCGTCAAAGCTCACGAAGATGGGAAAGGTCCGCATTAGCCAGAAGTTCCTGTGGCAGCTGCATCGCCCGCCGCTTCGGCAATACTTTCCGGCGCGAGCTCGAGCTCGAGACCGTCGAGCTCGGGCGTCATGAGAAGCTGGCATGAGAGCCGCGACCGGCGGTCGTCGACCGCGAAGGCGCCGTCGAGCATCTCGATCTCTTCATCGCTGGGCGCAACGAGCCTGTCGACCCAGTCCTCCGCGACCCAGACATGGCATGTCGCGCAGGCGCAGGCGCCGCCGCATTCCGC
>JARRPE010000032.1:0-15670 GCA_037383205.1 Methyloceanibacter sp. | reverse complement strand
GTCGCGCAGGCGCGCGGCCTCTTCGAATTCGAGATCGGCCGCGGCGGCGCGCATGCGCTTCTCCATGTCTTCGACGACGCTCTCGATATTGTGGCCGACCGTGCCTTCGATGGCTTTCTGGCCGTTCTCGCCGAAGCCCGCGCCCGCATCGACCAGCACGTGATCGCGCTCGTACACGCTCTGCAGGATGTCGCCGATATTCTTCTTCACGCTTTCCGGCGTGATGCCGTTGGCCTCGTTCCAAGCCACCTGCTTTTCGCGACGGCGCGTGGTCTCGGCCATGGCGCGCTCCATGGAGCCGGTCATGCCGTCCGCGTAGAGGATCACCTTGCCGTCCACGTTGCGGGCCGCGCGGCCGATGGTCTGCACGAGCGAGGTCTCGGACCGCAGGAAGCCTTCCTTGTCCGCATCGAGAATGGCGACGAGCGCGCATTCTGGAATGTCGAGACCTTCGCGCAACAGGTTGATGCCGATCAGCACGTCGAAGGCGCCAAGGCGAAGATCGCGGATGATCTCGATGCGCTCCAGTGTTTCCACGTCCGAATGCATGTAGCGGACGCGCAAGCCCTGCTCATGCATGTACTCGGTCAGGTCCTCGGCCATGCGTTTCGTCAATGTCGTAACGAGTGTGCGGTAGCCGGCAGTCACCACTTTACGGGTCTCGTCGATGAGATCGTCGACCTGCGTGCTGGCGGGGCGGATCTCGAACACGCCGCCGGTCTGGTCGAGGTCCCAGCCGCCCGGCGTCGCCGACACATAGATCGTCTGCGGACGCATGGCGTCCCATTCCTCGAAGCGCAATGGACGATTGTCCATGCAAGAGGGGAGGCGGAAGCCGTACTCGGCGAGCGTCGACTTGCGCTTGTAGTCGCCCCGGAACATGGCGCCGATCTGCGGCACGGTGACATGGCTCTCGTCGACGAAGACGAGTGCGTTGTCCGGAAGGTATTCGAACAGGGTCGGCGGCGGCTCGCCGGGCTTGCGTCCGGTGAGGTAGCGCGAATAGTTCTCGATGCCCGCGCATGAGCCCGTCGCCTCGATCATTTCCAGATCGAATAGAGTGCGCTGCTCCAGGCGCTGCGCTTCCAACAGCCGCCCGGCACCGTTCAACTCGATGAGGCGCTGCTTCAGCTCCTCCTTGATGCCGCGGACAGCCTGCTTCAGCGTCGGCTTCGGCGTGACGTAGTGCGAGTTCGCGTAGATCTTCACGATAGCGAATTCGTCGGTCTTGGCGCCGGTCAAGGGATCGAACTCCACGATGGATTCGATTTCGTCGCCGAACAGCGAGATGCGCCAGGCCCGGTCGTCCAGATGCGCCGGCCACAGTTCGATCGTGTCGCCGCGGACGCGGAAAGACCCGCGCGCGAAATTCACGTCGTTGCGCCGGTATTGCAGCGCCACGAGGTCGGCCATGAGCTGCCGCTGCTCGATGCGGTCGCCGCGCTTCAGGCTGAAGGTCATGGCGGTGTAGGTCTCGACCGAGCCGATACCGTAAATGCAGGACACGCTGGCGACGATCACGACGTCGTCCCGCTCCATGACGGCGCGCGTGGCCGCATGGCGCATGCGGTCGATCTGCTCGTTGATGGACGAATCCTTCTCGATATAGGTGTCCGTGCGTGGGATGTAGGCTTCCGGCTGGTAGTAGTCGTAATAGGAGACGAAATACTCCACCGCGTTGTCGGGGAAGAAGCTCTTGAACTCGCCGTAGAGCTGGGCGGCCAAGGTCTTGTTCGGCGCCAGAATGAGGGCCGGCCGCTGGGTGCGTGCGATCACCTGGGCCATGGTGAAGGTCTTGCCCGAGCCGGTGACCCCGAGCAGCACCTGATCGCGTTCCTGCGCGCCCGCCTGGGCCACCAGTTCGTCGATGGCCTGGGGTTGATCGCCTTTCGGCTCCATCTCCGTTTGCAGTTTCAGTTCGATGCCGCCTTCGGATTTCTCCGGGTGCGCGGGCCGATGGGGCGTAAAGGCCATCGCCGCGCCGGTGACGAGCGGGTGGTCCTGGATCAGGGGTTGGGGCGCTTCGCCGAAACCGGGATCGCGCCGGTCGCCGGACGCAGGCATGCCGGCGGCTTCGCCGGTGACGGCACGCGGTTCGGCGCGGGATCCGAATGTTTTAGGAGCGCGAGGAGGCATTGCTTCGAATATGGCGACCGGGAAGGGCGTTGGCTAGGGGCGAGAGGCCGCTCTTCCGCCGCGGACGGATAGCGGCTCAGAGCTGCTCTCGTCACGCTGCGTTGCCGTATCAGTTCTAATGATTGTCTTCATGGTTTCTTGGGCAGGCTGGGCGCAAGGTGACGGTGTGGAACCCATGAGAGAACCCATGAGAAAGGTGCGTCAGATGACGCGTTGGACGTACTTGTTGGCCGGAGTCGCCGCTATGGCTCTGTGTGCTCAGTCTGTTGCGAAGGAACAGCCCGCGCCGGGCGAGCCCGTGACCTGGCATGCCGCCAGCAACACAGCGGACTCCATCACCGGAGACGTGGTGTATCTGCCCAACAGCCTCACTTTTTGCAAACGGCACCTCGCTGGCGATGACCGCGAGCCCGGCCGATCCCGAACTTCTCAATAGCAACAAGCTCTGCGGCATGCCCGGCCAGCCCGTGACCCATGTGATGATCGCCCCCACTCCCAAGGGCGATGAAATGGTCTTGGGGGTATTCACGGGCGAAGACGCGCCAACGGCGAAATCCGAGCCATGCGCGACATACAGCTACGAACTCTGACGCGTTCCTTGGTCAGCGCGATGGGCTGAGCCAGTTCAAAATTGGCGGCAGCCGGCCGCGGTTCTAGCCTTCCAGCTCCTCCCGGACCTGCGCGTAGCTGATCAGGGCGAAGAGGACGGTGCCGCCCGCTACGTTGCCGAGCAGCGTCGGTATGAAGAAGCCGCCGAAAGCGTCCCAGAAGCTCGATTCGCCGATGAGGACCATATAGATCGCTTCCACCGATCCCGCGATGATATGCGTGAAGTCACCGAGCGCGATGATGTACGTGATCATCGTGATAATGAAGATCTCGGTTCCCTCGGCCGAGGGCAGCATCCACACAAGCGCGGCGATCAGCCACCCGGCCATGATGCCCTTCACGAACATTTCCATCGGGCTATTGGCCATCAGATGGTGACCGATGTCGGTGATCGCTTGCTGTGTCGTGTCCGAAAAGGCGCCTGAACAAGCGAGGAAGGCTGCAAAAAAGAAGCAGCCGACAAGGTTGCCGCCAAGGACGATGCCCCATAGACGCAGGACGTCCCACACGGCGCTCCAGTCCTGACGGACCATGACGGGTAAAACCGCGGTCAGCGTGTTCTCGGTGAACAGCTGCTGCCGGGCAAGGATGACGATCAGAAAGCCGACGCAATAGCCGAAATCGGCGATGATCGCCGCGCTCGGGAAGCTCTTGAGATACCCTTCGAGCAGCGCTTGCGACAGCACGGAGAAGCCGATGGAGAGCCCTGCGGCAAGCGCCGACCACCAAAGCGCGGAAAATCGTCGCGCTAGTTCGGCTTCGCCCTCCAGTCGGATGATCTCGTAGACCACGGCGGCGCGCAGCCGGCGGCGTTCCTTCGCCTCCTTGCTCTCCCGCCGGGTCAGTCCTTCCTGCGGTTGGGGCTGCTTTGCGCTTGAACCTTTCTGGGTCATAGGTTTTTGTGTCCCGAATCAATCCGATTGCTGAGAGTCTAGCGGACCCTTCGATCAAGTCCCAATGTCGCAGAAGTCAGGATGGACGCGCCATGGATGACGACACCCAAGCGACCCTTTTGCTCTACCTGATGCGCGACACGCCCCTTTGGATGGTCGGCGTCGTCGTGACGTTCGTCGTCGTAGCCTACGCGGTCGGACTGATGCTGGTTACGCGTTTCCATTATGGCGCGGATCGTCTGAAAGAGAATAACGAGGTCGCCGGGTTCAAATACGCGGTCGTCGGGGTGCTGTATGCAGTGCTGTTGGCCTTTGTGGTCATCGCCGTGTGGGAAACCTATAGCCATACGGAAGACTCGGTCCGTAACGAAGCCAAAGCAGCCATAGACCTGTATCACGTTGCGTCGGCGTTGCCGGGTGACGGCAACGCGGTTCGCGAGGCGGTTCAACGATATACTCAAAGCGTCTACGACACTTCTTGGGATTCGATGGCGCTCGGCGGACGAAGCGACATCGTCGGCCGCAACCTCCAGGCGCTCAATCAGACCGTCCTGGCCCTCGAGCCTGAGAACCCCAAAGAGCGCGCACTGTTCCAGGACGCGCTCCGTTTGTTGACGCTCATTGCGGACAACCGCAACGAACGTCTGGACAGCGCGAACGGCTCGGTTCCCGGCGTGCTTTGGTTCGTCCTGATCGTGGGCGGCATGATCACGGTCGGCTATCCCGCCTTTTTTGCCTCATCCAACCTTTATGCGCAGGTTCTCATGACGGGGTCGCTTGCGGCGTTGCTGGCGCTGACTCTGTTCCTCGGTATCGCCTTCGACTTTCCGTTCACCGGCGATCCGCATATCTCGAAAGATCCGTTCGCGGACGCCTTGCTGCAGATGGATTAGGGCCCGGGCACCGGCTGGAGCGCGTGAGCGTGCTTGAAAGGCCGTGTACGGTTTTTTGCCGCGTGAAGTCCGACGTCATTACGCGGCGGCATTGAGTTCTTGCACTGCAATATGATTTCCGCGCTACCTCTGCACAAAGCGAATCGTTTCGTGTGCGCGAGGCACGAATGGCTGTATCGTGAGACGCGGCGCGGAAGATTCGCGTGTTGCAGTTCAACGACGTGGTCTGTTGAATTGCAACAACCCGCATTATATGTGCGTATACCAAATAAGAAGAGTTCACTTGCCATGTGGTGCGGCAAGCCTGGAGCACTAGTGAAGCGTAAACTGGAGTACGCGTCCTCGTGAACGGGTCGCTGAGCGACACCAAACAGCATCGGAGCAAACCAATGGCTACGAGAACAACTGGGAAGAAACGTACAGCAAGTAAGAAGACAACGGCGCGCCGGTCGACGGCACGGAAGACGGCGCCGCGAAAGGCTGCGGCGCGCAAGACAGCCGCACGGAAGACTGCGGCACGCAAGACCGCCGCGCGCAAGAGCACGGCGCGTAAGTCGACCGCGCGCAAATCGACCGCGCGGAAGAGTGCGGCCCGGAAGACAGCGGCCCGGAAGAGCCCGGCTCGTAAGACGGCTGCCCGTAAGAAAACGGCACGGAAGTCGACAGCGCGCAAATCGGCCGCGCGCAAGACAGCGGCTCGCAAGACAGCGGCTCGGAAGAGCCCCGCTCGCAAGAAGACGGCGCAGAAATCGGCGGCTCGCAAGACAGCGGCCCGGAGGAGCCCCGCTCGTAAGAAGACGGCGCGGAAGTCAGCAGCTCGCAAGTCGACGGCGCGCAAATCCACCGCGCGCAAGTCAGCCGCGCGGAAGTCGACAGCCCGGAAATCCACCGCCAAGCGGAAGTCCACGGCCAAGAAGTCGGCCCGAAAGGCGTCGGCTCGAAAAGCGCCAGCCAAGAAAAGAACAGCCGCTAAAAAGAAGACTGCCGCTCGGAAGTCGGCGGTAAAGAAGACGGCCGCCAAGAAAAAGGCTCCAGCACGGAAGAAGGCTGCCAAAAAGACGGCCGCCAAGAAGACCGTCGCCAAAAAGACTGCGGCGAAGAGGAAAACGGTCGCCAAGAAGGCGGCGCCGAAAAAGGCGGCTCCAAAGAAAGCTGCCCCGAAGAAGGCCGCCCCGAAAAAGGTCGAGTCGAAAAAGGTCGAACCGACGACCGTGGCGCCCGCGCCGAAGCCTGTCGTGTCTCCGGCGCCAAGGCCGCCTGTGGCCCAGCCGGTCCAACGGCCGCCGCTGGCACAGCCGTCGCCGTCGCCTTCGTCGCCGCCAGCACGTCCGGCATCGCCCGGCGTCGGCGGTGCGCCTCAGCGGCACGTAGGCCCCGGGAGCGCAATCCCCGGCTATCAGCCTCCGAGGCCGCCGATGCCCGGAAGTACGCCAGGCCCGCAACCCACGCCGATGCCCTATCGGCCGTCTTGGGCGCGGGACGACGATTAGAGCGGTTGCCGGCGAAAACAAGAAGGGCCAGCAGCGATGCTGGCCCTTCTCTTGATGCTGGCCCTTCTCTTTATGTCTTTCTGCATCGTCTCTCTGTGCGTCTTCGGCATGCGATACGACGGCTTTGCGCATGAGCGCGCGCAGCCCGTTCCCCGCCCGGGAGCCGAAACAGTTCAGATAAAAGCCTAAACGCCCCTGAAGATGTTGCCGATCGCTAGGATCACATAGGCGGCAACCGCAACCCAGAACCGGTACTCGCCGATGATCGGCAGCGGCATGAACGTGCTGAGCACGGCCAGAATCGCCAGAACGATCGAGATGACGAAGACCATGGTCGTTAACCGTGGCGCTCGTGCCACAGTGGCGGCCATTTGCAGGGGCTCATAGCCGAGAAGACAGGAGACGTGGGTATGGCGCCGATGATGCGGCTCATCCTTGGGCTTGGTGTACTTGTTCTTATTCTTTCGGCGGTCGCGCTCGGTCTCCCGGCCTATGTCACGGCCACACGGTCGGTGGTCATCAACGCCCCGGAATATGTGATCTATCCCTACTTGAACAATCTGCGCCGTCAGAAGGAATGGGCGCCGTGGGCGGCCAACGACGAGAATATCAAGATGACCTATTCGGGTCCGGCCGAGGGGAACGGCGCCAAGGTCGAATGGGACAGCGAGGTTCCCGCGGTGGGGGACGGTAGCATCCAGATCGTCGAGTCGGACCCGCCCAAGAGCTTGACCCTTGCCGCCGACGTGAAGGGCATCCAAGGGACCAGCTATTTCGACCTCGTGCCGGAGGGCGCCGGATCCAAGGTGACCTGGTCGTTCGGTTTCGAGTCCGGCTCCAGCCCGATCAAGCGCTGGAAGGGGCTGATGCTCGACGGCTACATCGGCGAGGTCTACGAGGACGGGTTGGAGAAGCTCAAGAAGGTCGTCGAGGCGTCCCGCGCACAGGCGCGGCCGCAGCCCGCACCGGTCGTGCCGGTAACGCCGCCGCCGTCAGCTGAGACTCCTGGGGCAGCAACTCCAGAGGGCGGCGAAACGGTGGTGCCGGAACAAGCTCCGGCCGCCGATGCCCCGGCAGCCGAGGCACCCGCACAGCCGTAAGCCCAGCGCGAGACCTATGCGTGCAACGGGCTGTCTATCGCCGTTAAGACTCTAGAGTTTGCGCTGAGGTTCGATCGCGCGTTTCTCAGGTGCCATCGTCTCGGCATCTTGCGTTGCGCCCATCATCAAGGTGTCGAGCGAGGTGCAAACGAACAGTCCGGCTTCACCTCTTGTGCCCGCCGCCTGCCGCGAATCGAGATGCGGATCCACGACCGGCTGCCCCGTAACACGATAGACGCAGGTTGCCCCGTCATCCGCCGTGAACGTGATGCTATCGCCGATGCCGACGGTTCCGGATCCGACATCGCCGAGGGCGATATCGCCTTCCGTGGAGCGCGGGCTCGGCTTCTGGCTGGCCAGAGACGGAACCGGGTCGCGCGCCTCACTCGGCTCGCCCGGCGCATCGGTCATGTCGCGCAAGGAGGCGCTGAGTCCCAGCCGCCGCACTTTCGCCGACGGTAACTGCGACATGCGCGGCGAAATGGTTTGCCATGGCCAAACCCCGGCGACCGACCGGTCGGACAGGGCCTTGCTCCACGCGCTTTGACGCAAGGATTGGGCGAGCCCATCCTCCTTCATGGCGGGAACGGCGTCGCGAACGCCCGAGGCGGCGACCAGCACAACCAGCGCGGCGGAGGCGGCGAGGCCTGCCTTAATGACAAAGCGCCGGCGCGGCGCCTGCGTGAACGGCGTAAGGGATGTTGACGTAAGGGATGTCTTTGTGCGCATCAGGCGTTCCTCCGTGTCCGACGCGGCGCGACCTTCGCGCGCGCGGCTTGCGGCCGCGCTTGCAGCGCAACAACGCCCACTGTTCCGAGAAGAGCGATACACACAGCCAAGGCTTCTAGCATTCCTAAGGGTCCCGTCACTTTCCTTCGGTTCCAAGCCTATTGTCAGGGCGCCTCGCGCCTGACTCGCGGGGGTCCCAAACAGGGTTGATTCCCGCGTAGTCGACGACATTACCACAGAGTAGCGGCCCCGGAAGAGGTCCGTTGGTCGTGCCGGCCCGGGTGCCCCGGCGCCGGCGCCCCGAGGCCAAGTCTTTCGTGGGCGCAAAACCATATTTGATTGTTTTAATTCAATGGTTTGCGATGAGATGGCGAGCGCATGCGGCGCTGCTCCGCCCCATTTACCACACGCAAGAGTGACCTGTCCGGGATGGCTTTGCGCCGCCTTTGCGTCCCCTGAAGTGCCTTCCATCCGGTGTTTCGCCTCCTCCGAAAATCTATGGTGCATTGCACTTGCGGCGGAACAGGCGCACGCATAGGGTTGCCGGGATTTTTGCGCAGAGACTGCGATTTTGCAGCCCTCTGAAATCATCAGGAGCTTTTCATGGGACTGGTTTCCCGCACGCTTGAACGGGTCAAGCCTTCGCCGACAATGGCCATCACGAACAAGGCCCGTGAGATGAAGGCCGCCGGTTTCGACGTCATCGGTCTTGGCGCCGGTGAGCCTGACTTCGACACCCCGGACAACATCAAGGCCGCCGCGATCGAGGCAATCAATCGGGGCGAGACGAAGTACACGGCGGTGGACGGCATCCCGGAGTTGAAGCAGGCGATCTGCGAGAAGTTCGCGCGCGAGAACGGGCTCGAATACAAGCCCGCCGAGATTACGGTCGGCAGCGGCGGCAAGCACGTGCTCTACAACGCGCTCCTCGCCACGCTCGATCCCGGCGACGAGGTCGTGATTCCCGCGCCGTATTGGGTGAGCTATCCCGACATCGTGCTGCTGGCCGGCGCCGAGCCCATCGTCGTCGATACAAAGCTCGAAGACGACTTCAAGCTGACGCCCGAGGCGCTCGAGAAGGCGATCACGCCGAAGACCAAGTGGTTCATCTTCAATTCGCCGTCCAACCCGACCGGGTCGGCCTATACGCGCGATGAGATCAAGGCGCTCACCGATGTGCTGCTGCGTCACGAGCGCGTTTGGATCCTGTCCGACGACATTTACGAGCACCTCGTCTACGACGGCTTCGAATTCTCGACGCCGGCGCAGGTCGAGCCGAAGCTCAAGGATCGCACCTTGACGCTGAACGGCGTTTCCAAGGCCTATTCGATGACGGGCTGGCGCATCGGCTATGCGGGCGGTCCGGCGGAGCTCATCAAGGCCATCGGCAAGCTGCAGTCGCATTCCACGTCGAACCCGTGTTCGATCAGCCAGTGGGCCGCTGTCGAGGCGCTGCGCGGATCTCAGGACTTTTTGGCCGATTGGGTCAAGGCGTTCCAGGAGCGCCGGGACCTCGTCGTGTCCATGCTGAACGAGGCCGACGGCATCACCTGCGCGACGCCCGAGGGGGCCTTCTATGTCTATCCGTCATGCGCAGGCACGATCGGCAAGAAGACGCCGAAGGGTGAGGCGATCAACAACGACGGCGATTTCGCAGCCCAGCTCTTGCAGGAGGAGGGTGTGGCCGTTGTTCATGGCGAGGCCTTCGGTCTGTCGCCCTTCTTCCGTATATCCTATGCAACCGGGATCGAGGCGCTGCGGGAAGCGTGCATGCGTATTCAGCGCTTCTGCGCTAGCCTCTCCTGAGGAACCGACACGAACAAGACCAATAACGATTGAAGGGGGTGGGGACGATGTCAGACGAACAAACGATGAAGTTCTCCAAGCTCAGCACTGCGAACCAGTTCTCGGGCAAGATCATGGAGATTCGCAAAGGGGCCGTGACGGCCATTGTGTACGTGCAGATCGCGGGCGACACGATGGTTGAAGTCAGTGTGACGATCGCTTCCCTCGAAACACTGAAACTTTACGAGGGCAAGGCCGTCACGCTGATCGTCAATCCCGTCGACATCATGATTGGGTGCGAATAGCGACGGGCGTGCTTCCGCTTTCTTGCCGGCCGCTGCTGTTTGGAAGCTCGCGCACGGCACAGCTATTGGCTCCAAGCTTTCGCCAACATCGAACACCGTAAGGTCATGGACAAGCGCGTCTCGGACGAACCCCATACTGTCGTTGACCGCACCGCGTGTGAACTGCGGCTGGAAAAGGGACGGCGTATCGGGTTTGCGGAGTATGGGGCGCCCGAGGGGCAGCCGGTCATTGTGCTGCACGGCACGCCGGGCTCGCGCATGTTGTTCGAGAGCACAGACTCCGTTGCGCGCAAGATGGGTTTCCGGATCGTCGCGGCCGACCGGGCCGGTTACGGACTTTCGGACCCGCACCACCACGCAACGCTCAAGGATACGGCCTACGATATCCAAGCTCTGGCGAACGGTCTTGGCATCAACCGGTTCTTCCTGGTCGGTTTCTCCGGCGGCGGCCCCCATGCCTTGGCGGCGGCGCTTCTGATGCGAGACCGGATCCAGCAGGTGGCGCTGATCTCGCCGGTCGGGCTGGTCACCGATACCGAGCATGTCTCGATGACGAGCCTGCAGCACTTCATCTTCTCCTATTTGGGGCATTCCGAGACCGCGGCGCGGGTCTATTTCGAGAGCGTACGGTCCATCGTCACGTGGTTTCCGCACAGCGCCGAGTATCTGGTGACCCAGTACGCGGCCGAGACGGACCGCGCTATTTTGGATCAGTACGGTCTCCGCCACTCCTTGGGCACGAGCATGCGCGAAGGCTTGACCCGGTCGGTCGAGGGCGCGGTGCAGGACTTGCGCCTCTACTGCCGTCCTTGGGGTTTGAGCCTGCACAAGTTGGAGACGCCGGTTACGATCTGGCAGGGTAGCGAAGACACGATCGTGCCGCCGGAGGCGGCTTATCGTCTGGCGGGGGTTCTACCGAATTGCCGGCTCGAAGTTCTCGAGGGCATGGGGCACTACTGGCTGTTCGGCGCCTTCGAGAGAATCTTGGATCGCATCCGGACAAAGCCGCCGCGCCGGAAACGCACCGCCAGTTCCCCCACGCAACCCGCCGATACCGATTTCTATGACACCATCGATCTGTAAGATCGTGCTGCGCTAGGCGTTCCAAGCCTACGCCATGACCTCAGTCTGTGATCCAATACGGGTCTGATGACGGTAGCCTTCACACATTGCGCGCTGCAGGCGGTGAACCTCGATAAGTCCATCGACTTCTATGCGCGTTATTGCGGCATGGAGATCGTCAAGGAGCATGGGGAGGGCGACAAGCGCGTGGTCTGGCTGGCCAGCCCCGGCGCTGGCGACCGGTTCGTTCTCGTGCTCCTCGGCGGCGGCGCCTCGCGCGAGCAGTCCGAAGGCGACATGACCCATTACGGGTTCGGCGTTGCCACGCGTGACGAGGTGGACCGGATCGCGGCGCTCGCCAAAGAGGACGGGCGCCTTCACTGGGAGCCGCACGAATACGCGCCGCCCACCGGCTATCTGTGCGGGGTCAAGGACCCCACCGGCTACATTGTCGAATTCTCGTACGGACAGCCGCTCGGGCCGCACGCGGCCTCCACGTAAGCGCGCGGCGTCAGTTCTGGCTGTAGATGCGGCAGCAGCAATCCTTCAGGCCGTCGGCGCGGAAGTCGCACACCAGTTTCTCCTGCGCGTTTCGGCAGGATTGCGGCGGTGCGTTTGCCGCAAGGCCCCGGCTACAGGTCTGCTTGTAAGGAATGCAGTGACCGCCGAGCCGTTCGGAATTGGGGGGACAGCCGCCGGCCGCGGTGCTACCCGCTCCGCCGGTCGATGGCGCGGCTGCCGGCGCCTCGTTCTTGTTGCCGCCCCAAAGCGCGCCGCCGCCCCAAAGCCCACCGCCGCCGCCCCAAAGTGAGCCGCCGGACGAGCCGCTGCTCGGCGCACTCGGTTTGCCGCTGTCGGGGATGTCCGGCATCTTGCCGCGCCGGATGGCGCCGGCTTCGCTGCGGCAGCGATACCCTTCCGGGGTGTCGCCGCAGACAATCTTGGCGCGTTCGAGGAGCGTCGCGCCCGGCTGCGGTTGTACGGAGACGGCCGCGGCGCGATCGTCGCCGACAAACCCAGGCGACATCCAAAGAACGATCAACAGCACCACGGCGAGGACAAGACGCATGAGAAACTCCTGGCAGCATTCGGCGACACCATACTGTCTCAGGCACCGGATCAGAAGGGGAGAGGCGCGCGTTCGGCGGAGTTGAAGACGCGGCTCTTGCCAGACCCCGTTTCCCTTGTCACGATGCTGTCCTGAAGGCTCGCGTGACGGAAGAAGGGCCGGAAAAAATCGGCCCACCTTGCGCGTTTGCCAAGGGAGGAAGATATGGGCCAAGCGCAGGGCCAACCAGCCCGCAGCGCTCGCTGCATCGCACTGGTTGGCCCCTATCTCAGCGGAAAAACCACACTTCTTGAAGCCATTCTCGCGCGCACCGACGCCATTCTCAGGCAGGGTTCGGTAGCGGTCGGCAACACGGTCGGAGATGCCTCGGACGAGGCCCGCCATCACGGCATGAGCGTCGAAGTCAACGCCGCCACGGTCGACTTTCTCGGAGACACATTCACCTTTCTCGACTGTCCGGGCTCGATCGAGTTCCAGGCCGACGCCGCCAATGTGCTCAACGCCTGCGACGCGGCCGTTGTGGTGTGCGAACCGGACGAGAAGAAAGTCCCGGCTCTGCAGCTTATCCTGAAACAGCTCGAGGACAGGGGCATCCCGCACTTCCTGTTCCAGAACAAGATCGACAAGGCGGAGACGCGCGTGCGCGACATCATACCGATGTTACAGCCCGCTTCGACCGTACCGCTGGTTCTGCGTCAGGTGCCGATCTGGGAAAACAACATTGTCACCGGCTTCATCGACCTCGCTCTCGAACGCGCGCACGTCTATCGCGAGCACGCGCCGTCCGAGGTGATCGACATTCCCGATGCTCTTGCCGATCGGGAGCAGGAGGCGCGGTTCTCGATGCTCGAGCAACTCGCCGACTATGATGACGAGCTGATGGAGCAGCTTCTCGAGGACGTGCCGCCGCCGCGCGACAAGGTCTTCGACGATCTCGCTCTGGACCTGCGTGAAGGCGTGATCTGTCCCGTGCTGCTGGGCTCGGCGGAGAACGGCAACGGCATCGCACGGCTTCTCAAGGCCCTTCGCCACGAGGTGCCCTTCGTCGAGGCCGCTGCGTCACGGCTCGGTGTCGCGAACGCCAAATCCTGCGCGTTCGTGATGAAGACGATCCACACGGCTCATGCGGGCAAGCTGTCGCTGGCGCGGATCCTCGCCGGCACGTTCGCGGACGGAGACGCCGTTTTCGGCGGTGCGGCCGAGGAGCGTATCGCTGGTGTCTTCGACGTCCTGGGGCAAGAGCCGGTCAAGCGCGGGCCTGCCCAGCCGGGCGACACGGTCGCTTTCGGGCGGCTCGAGAGCGTTCAGACCGGCGACACCCTGTCGACGGACAAGGGCTCCGTCCCAGCCATCGAGCGGGCTGCCATGCCCAAACCCGTGTTCGGCTTGGCGCTGGCCGCCAAGGAGAAGAAGGACGAGGTCAAGCTGACGACGGGCCTTGCCAAGATCGTCGAGGAGGATCCGTCGATCTCGCTCGCTCACGACCAGGACATGGGCCAGATGGTCTTGTGGGGGCAGGGGGAGATGCATTTGCGCGTCGCCCTCGAACGCCTGATCCGCAAATACGGCGCCGCGGCGGCGACCTATCCACGTGAGGTTCCCTACAAGGAGTCGATCCGGAAGCCGACGCAGGTGCGCGGACGCCACAAGAAGCAGTCGGGCGGCCACGGCCAGTTCGGCGACGTGGTGCTCGACATCAAGCCGCTGCCGCGCGGAAGCGGCTTCACCTTCGCCGAGACCATCACCGGCGGCGGGGTGCCGAAAAACTACATCCCGTCCGTCGAACATGGCGTGCGCGACTATCTGCACACCGGGCCTCTCGGCTTCGAGGTGGTCGACGTTGCGGTGTGCCTGGTGGACGGCTCCTACCACTCGGTCGACAGCTCCGACATGGCGTTCCGCCAGGCCGGGCGGCTGGCGATGGCCGAGGGGATGCCGCAATGTCAGCCGGTGCTGCTGGAGCCGATCATGGCCGTGGAGATCGCGGTGCCGTCGGAGGCGACCCCCAAGGTCAATTCCATCGTGTCCTCGCACCGGGGCCAGATTCTGGGCTTCGACGCCCGTCCGGGCTGGCCGGGCTGGGACGTGGTCCAGGCTCATATCCCCGAGGCCGAAATCCAGACCCTGATCGTGGAATTGCGGTCGGCGACGGCCGGCGTCGGGACGTTCCAGGCCCGGCACGACCACTTGGCTGAATTAGTCGGCAAGGCCGCGGATCAGGTTTTGTCGCATCGGCGCGATCAGGCGGCCTAATCGGCGGAATTCCAGGAGGTTGGGGTGATTCGTTATGGGGCGTCTGGTAGGTTTGGAGCTACCAAATATTGGCCCCGGGCCTTGCCCCGCGTCGCCCATCCCGCTAGACGATGGTGCCTTATATACTTTCGTATCATGTCCGTTAGCTTCCAGAGGGTAATCCCATGACTGTATTTCCAGCTCTCGAAATCCCGGAGACACTTGCCGCAGGCCCCGGGCCCGGCAACACCGATCCGCGCGTGCTTGAGGCGTTTGCCAGAACCGGCGTCGCCGACCACATGCAGGCGGACGTTCTCCGCGGCATGATCGAGGCCAAGTTCATGCTCCGCGATCTGTGGGGCACCAAGAACCTCTACACCTTCGGCGTGGCCGGTACCGGCTGGAGCGGCCTCGACTGCATGGAAGGCCTGATCCTTCCCGGCGACAAGGTCGTGTCCTTCGTCAACGGCACGTTTTCCGGCATCGACGACCTGACCATTCGCATCAAGGCCTCCTCGCTTGAGGATCTGGCCAAGGATTCGCTCGATCCGCACCCGTCCAACGTCCACACGGTCACCGTGCCGCACGGCCAGTCCGTGACGGCCGAAACGATCGATGCCGCGCTCGCAGAGCACAAGCCCATGTGGGCGTTCATGGCGCACTGGGAGACCGGCTCGGGCCGCGTGAACGATATCCAGGGCTTCTCCGATGCCTGCGTAAAGCATGGCGTCATGGGTCTTGTGGATGCCGTGTCGAGCCTCGGCGTCGGCGACTTCAACATCGACGACTATCCGGGCGTCGTGGCCTGGGCGTCCTGCCCGCAGAAGGGCGTTCTGTCCCTGCCGCTGACCTACGCGCCGGTGAGCTTCACCGACAAGGCGATCGAGGTCCTGAAGGCCCGCGGCTGCTATAGCTTCGTTCACAACCCGATCTTCGAGGCCCGTCACTGGGGCATCATCGAGGGCAAGGACGTCGACACGCCGACCTACCACCGCACCCATTCGGGCTATGCGGTCGCCGCGTTCCACGAAGCGCTGCGCATCATTCTCGGCTATGGCCGCGCCCGCAAGGCGTCGGACTACAAGTATCACGAAGCCGCGCTGCGTCAGGCCGTCGAGGCCATGGGCTGCGAGGTCACCTCGAACATGCCGAGCCTCGTGGTGCTGAACCTGCCGGGCAAGCTGGCCGGACGCGAGAAGGAGCTGGTGCAGGGCGCCCGTTCGCAGGGCTTCGGCATTTGGCCGACCCTGTCGGAGCCGGTTCAGGTCCGCATCGGTATCCTCAACCGGCTCCGACAGGGTCGGCCAAATGCCGAAGCCCTGCGAACGGGCGCCCTGCACCAGCTCCTTCTCGCGTCCGGCCAGCTT
>JARRPE010000031.1:0-9335 GCA_037383205.1 Methyloceanibacter sp. | reverse complement strand
AAAGGGATGCGACCGCTCCGTCATCTCCCTAGACTTGGTAATGATTGGGCGGATGAGCACGTCATGAAGCGCGTCCGTCATACCGCTGAGTGCAGAAGGGTGTTGCGCAGTTCATGCGCCTCTCCCACCAAGCCGACTTTCCGTCATGCCGCCGTCCGCAAGGCTTCTGCCCGCTTGTCTCTCGACGGTACTCGGCTCGTCAGCCCATTGGCTGATGAAAATCAGCGCCATCATGAGATGATTTTGGCCGCCGCAGCTAATCGAAAGCCGGCCGCGGACTCATCGGAAATCGCAATGAGGCTCAATCCGATGCCGGTCCCGCAGCGGGATATTCTCAATTTTCAGCCGGTCTCTTGATCGGAATTATGCGCCTTTGTGATAGGAATTGCCTATAAATATTGCATAGGAAACACATTACCCTATATCGCAGTATGGAGGGGGAGACTCCTATGCCCACACTGAGACAATTGGAATATTTGGTCGCCGTGGCCGACTGCCGCCACTTCGGCCGGGCGGCCGAGCGGGTGAATGTCACACAACCGACACTTAGCGAGCAGTTGCGTACGCTGGAGCAGCGGCTGGGCGTTGAGCTTGTCGAGCGCTCCCGCTCGAATGTCGTCGTCACCCCTCTCGGTTTCGAAGTCGTCGAGATCGCGCGCCGCATGCTGCGTGACGCCCAGCGGATCGTCGACGTCACCGGTCACGTGGGCTCCGGCATCGCAGGTGTCGTGCGCCTCGGGCTGCCGCCTACGATTGGCCCCTATCTCTTGCCGCGGGTCGACCCGACCCTTCATGCGACCTACCCGAAACTCAAGCTCTACGTGCGCGAGGAGCTGCCAAACGTCCTGCCTCGCGAACTCGCGGAAGGCATTCACGACGTTATCATCGCCCCTCTTCCCGTGAACCAAAGCGGCCTCAAGGAGGTCATCCTGTTCGAGGAGCCGCTCTATCTCGCTGTCCCGACTGACCACGAGCTGGCCAACCGCACGAGCATCAAGCCGGCAGACCTCGAAGGTGTGGATCTCCTGGCCCTTGGCCCCGGACATCAACTCCGCGAACTGGTTGTGAATCTCGCGGTCGAATGCGGCGCCAACCTCCGCTACGACTACGAGGGTACGAGCCTCGATACCTTGCGCGAAATGATGGCCACAGGCCTCGGCGTGAGCCTAATGCCCGGACTTTATGTCCGCAGCGTCGTCAGCAAGGACCCCCGTTTCAAGACTTTCGACCTTGGCGGCAGGCGACTTAGCCGGACAGTCGGAATGCTCTGGCGAAAAACAAAAAATGCACAACATAATTTCGACAATCTAGCCGTATTGATCCGGAACATCGTAAAAGATGAATTCGGCCCCAACCGTGTTAGGACCCCGGTGGAGTCGGCCGCCTAGCGGCGCTATCAGCACGATTTCCGGAGTTTTTCTTAATGGCGTTCATCGACACCCTGGTCATGGGCAAGCCCGCATGGATGTGGGCGATCTTCATGACCATCGTGGTCATTCTGCTCGCGCTCGACCTTGGGCTTTTTCACCGCAAAGCGCGAGAGATCGGCGTTCGGGAAAGCCTTCTTCTCAGTGCCTTCTACATCACGATCGGCCTCGCCTTCGGCGCATGGGTCTGGGTCAATGTAGGCCCCACCAGCGGTAAGGAATATCTCACCGGCTTCCTCGTGGAGAAGACGTTGTCCATGGACAACATCTTCGTCATGTCGCTGATTTTCACTTATTTCGGAATTCCGCGTCTGTATCAGCACCGCGTGCTGTTTTACGGCATTCTGGGTGTGATTCTGCTGCGCGGCATCGTCATCGCCTTGGGCGCATGGCTCGTCGCGAGCTTCCACTGGGTCCTGTACATCTTCGCTCTGCTGCTGATCTTCACCGGCATCAAGATGCTGCTTCCAGGCGACGATGAACCAGACATCGAAGACAATCCCGCCTTGAAGATCATGCGGCGGTTTTTGCGCATCACCCCCAAGTTGCATGGGCAGCGCTTTTTCATCCGGCAGCCCGACGACACGACAGGCAAGATTGTGACCTGGGTTACGCCGCTCTTCGTCGCGATGATCTTGATCGAAATCGTGGACGTGATTTTCGCGCTCGACAGCATCCCTGCCATCTTCGCGATCACCACCGATACCTTCGTGGTCTACACGTCCAATATCTTCGCGATCCTGGGCCTGCGCGCACTGTACTTCGCGCTCGCGGCCGTCATCGATCGCTTTGCCTACCTCAAGCCTGCCCTGGCCATGATTCTGGTGTTCATCGGCTCGAAGATCTTTGTCGCCGATCTCGCCGGTTGGGAGAAGTTCCCGGCGTCGGTTTCGCTGAGCGTGACGGTGGCCCTGATCGCCGGCGGCATTCTCTACTCGCTCTGGCGCACCCAGCGCGACCCCGCGCCCCCAACCCAGAACGACAAGGTTCAGAGCGCAAAGACGGGCGACGCCTGACGCGCCGGACCACTGATTGACGAAGGGCGAGGATTGCCTACGCGGCGGATCTGCTCTCTGCCGTCCCGGAGCCCGGGGTGATGCTGCCAACGATGTCGCGGGCTTGCTCGAGCACCTCGATGCCCGCGCCGGGCAGGTGCGCATTCTCGGCGATATGTCGCCGGAAGGCCCGCGCCCGCGGCTGCCCGTGGAACAGGCCGAGTATGTGGCGCGTCATGGCGTTCAGCCGGACACCACGGTTAAGCTCCACCCGCACATAGTCAATGAAGCGATCCAGCACCTCGAAGCGCGTGAGCGGAACCTCCGCTTCGCCGTAGAGCGTCCGGTCCACATCGGCCAGCAGATAAGGATCCGCATAGGCCGCGCGGCCCAGCATCACCCCATCCACGTGAACGAGATGCGGCGCGGCATTCGCGAGCGAGTTGAGGCCGCCGTTGATGACGATGGCAAGATCGCTGCGCCGTGTCTTGAGACAATGCACACGATCATAGTCCAGAGGCGGGACGTCACGATTCTCCTTCGGGCTCAACCCCTCGAGCCAAGCCTTGCGGGCATGAACGATGAACATCATGCATCCGGCGTCCGCAACCGTGTCGATAAAGCGATCCAGGCTCTCTTCCGCGTCTTGATCGTCGATCCCGATACGGCATTTGACCGTCACCGGGACGCTGACGGCATCGGCCATCGCCTTGACGCAGTCCGCGACTAGCTTCGGTTCCGCCATGAGACAGGCGCCGAAGCGACCGGACTGCACCCGGTCCGACGGACAGCCGACATTGAGATTGATCTCGTCATAGCCCCATTGCGCGCCGACCCGCGCGGCTTCGGCGAGACGGGCCGGATCGCTGCCCCCGAGCTGCAGCCCGACGGGATGTTCGGCGGCGTTGAACCCCAGCACGCGAACACGATCGCCATGCAGCACTGCATCGGCGGTCACCATCTCCGTGTACAGAAAGGCGCGCGCCGAAATCAGCCGCAAAAAGGTGCGGCAGTGGCGGTCGGTCCATTCCATCATCGGCGCGACGCAGAATCGATGTGAATCTGGTTTCAAAGACTTGTGCTCGGTTACGGGGTTGATCACCACTAGGTGGTAGCAGAGTGAGGCAATCGCAAGGCAGCAATGAGCCACCGCGTGGCCATCTGCGCAAGTCCTCGACACGAACGTGTTAAATACTGCGCTGATTCACCCGCTTTGACAGTTCTTCCGCGCTCTCGACGCGTTCGGAATAACGATCGACGAGCGGCGCGGCGCGGCTGCGCACCATGTAGGTGAACTTCACGAGTTCTTCGATCACGTCTACCACCCGGTTGTAATAGGCCGAAGGCTGCATACGGTCGTCCTCACCGAACTCGAGGAAAGCCTTCGGCACGGAAGACTGGTTCGGGATCGTCACCATCCGCATCCAGCGGCCGAGCACGCGCATCTGGTTTACGGTGTTGAAACTCTGCGAGCCCCCGCAAACCTGCATCACGGCGAGCGTCTTGCCTTGCGTCGGCCGCACGGCCCCGAGCGCCAGCGGGATCCAGTCGATCTGCGCCTTCATGATGCCGGTCATCGCGCCATGCCGCTCCGGCGATACCCAGACCATTCCTTCCGACCATGCTGCAAGGTCCCTCAGTTCCTGAACCTTTGGATGATCGATGTCCTCGGCGTCCGGCAGCGGCAGTCCGCGCGGATCGAAGACGCGAGTCTCGCAGCCATACCATTTCAGCAGGCGTTCCGCCTCCAGCGCCAACAGCTTCGAGAAAGAGCGCGCGCGGAGCGAACCGTAGAGAATGAGAATGCGCGGCGGGTGGCCCGGATCGTCGGCGCCGGCATAGTAGGCCACATCGACCGGCCGCATCTGTGCCACGTCGATATTGGGAAGATCGTGTCCGTTTTTATCTTCCGCCAAAGCCTAAGCCCTTGCCGTTTCGATCTGCTCGCCGTCTTCCTTGGTGAAGATGCCGAAATCCGGATTCTCCAGGAGGTCGAGCACCAGTTCGCTCGGGCGGCACAGGCGGATACCTTTTGGCGTCACGACGATCGGCCGATTGACCAAGATCGGATGCTCGATCATCGCATCTGGGATCGCCTCGTCTGAAACAGACGGGTCCGTGAGCCCCAGCTCTTCGGCCGGCGACTTGGAGATGCGCAGCGCCGTGCGCGGCGTGAGCGATGCGCCCGCAAACAGGGCGAGCAGCTGCGGCCGCGTCCATCCCGTTTCGAGATAGTCGATGACGCACACATCCTCGCCGGATGCTTCGATCATTTTGAGCAGGTTACGGGAAGTCCCGCAGTTCGGATTGTGATGGATAACGGCAGTCACGGAACTCTCCCTCAGCACTCACAAACGATCTCGTCCAGAACGGACTTGCACAACGCCGCGTTGCCGCCGCAGCAATCCTCCATCAGGAATTCAAGAAGGCCGCGAATGCCGTCGATGTTTGCGTAGTAGCGAATGATTCGGCCCTCTCGCGCATTGCGGATAAGCCCCGCGCGCAGGAGCACACCCAGATTGGCGGACATCGTATTCTGCCGGACGCCGAGAGCCTCGCTGATGTCTCCGGCCTGCATGCCCTTGTGGCCCGCCCGGATCAGAAGCCTGAAAACTTCCAGCCGCGTCTCCTGGCCGAGCGCCGAGAGCGCGATGAGACTCTGATTAAAATCCATATATCAAGAATAATGGAACTAAAGAGCAAAGCAAGGTCCCGGCCCTCATGCGCGCATTCTGGGTGCATGCAATCAAGGCGCGCGGACCGGCGGCGGCGGCGCAGAAAGATCGGGAACCAGTTCCTGGCCCGGAAGAGCCGCGTCGGCCTCCGGCGGCGCCGGAATCGGAAGTTCTTCGATGACCATCTGGGCGACAGGCTGCCGCGCCGGCGCGACCGGCCGCGGGTGCACGATCATGTAGGCCGCGACGTCCCAAGCCTCCTGCACGCTCAGGGCCGGGTTCTCATGGTCCGCCCCGATGGGCATGTTCGCGCGGATGTAAGAAGCCGCATAGGCGATTTGGCCCATCCCGGCCCCGCCGTTGAAGCTCCCCTCGCCCCAAAGCGGCGGTACATAGTAGCCGACCTCCGGCGGCAGCCTCGGCGCCCCCTGCCCGTCCTGGCCGTGACAGCTCACGCAATGCTGCGCGTAGACCGTTTCGCCGCGCCGGGCGCTCGGCACGTCGCCCGGCAGCGCGATGGGCATCAATCCGGATCCCGGCAGCCGCTCGCCCGTCGGCGTGTCCTTGCCCACGAATTCGAGATAGGCGATCAAAGCCTGCATCTCGCGGCTGTCTTCCGGCAGCGGCTTCCCGTTCAGTCCGAGCCGCATGCAATCATTGATGCGATCGGGCAGCGTGATGACCTTGTTGTCCACAAGCATCGGGAACGTCGCCGCGGTCGATACGAAGGGCGCCGCGTACGGCTTGAGACCACCGTTCAGATGACAGTTTTGGCACGAGAGGTTGTTGCCGCCATAGGCCAGCGCGGGGTCTTGAGCGCTCTTGCCAATAAAGCGCGGCGTATCTTCGACGAGATCCCGACCGTACCGGATGAGATCGGTCTCGGGCCCCGGCTTCAATTCAGCGATCTTCTGCGGCACATTGGAAGGGTACCGGGTCGTGGTGCCGCTCTCCGTAAGCAGATACCCTGCGCCGACACCCGCAACCGCCGCCAAGGCGATGCACAATTCCCATGCAACTGTTTTCAAGCTGAACGGTCCTCCATCACCTCAATGGCCAGCGGGTCGCATACTCACTCCCGCGTAGCAGATGCGCAGGAGCGCGTGAACGACTATATGAGCCTAACGCGATCACGATCCTGAAAGCATGACAGACCAAACGCCACAGCCTTCCGAGACCGCCGTCGACCCTGTTTGCGGCATGAACGTCGACCTTCACGCCGGCAAGCCGACCGCGAAGCATGATGGCAAAGACTATCACTTCTGCTCGAAAGGCTGCCTGGAGAAGTTTAAGGCGGACCCGGAGCACTACCTGAACGGCCCCCCTGAGCCGGAACCCGCGCCGCCCGGCACGCTCTACACGTGCCCCATGCATCCGGAGGTGGTCCGGGAGGGCCCCGGGGCATGCCCCATCTGCGGCATGGCCTTGGAGCCCATGGGGGTCCCGGCTGAGGACGCGCCCAACGAGGAACTTATCGACTTCACACGGCGCCGTTGGATCGCGGCGCCGCTCGCCGCCCTCGTCGCCGTCATCGAGATGAGCGGGCATCTGCTCGGCCTCGATCTGCTGCCGTTTTTGGCGCCCCAAGCCAAGCAATGGCTCCTGTTCGCGCTGGCGACCCCCGTCGTCTTGTGGTGCGGCTGGCCGTTTTTCGTGCGCGGCGTGCAATCCTTACGCACCGGCCATCTGAACATGTTCACGCTGATTGGGCTCGGCACCGGCGCGGCCTATCTCTACAGCGTCGTCGGCACTATCGCGCCGGGCCTGTTTCCGGAGACCATGCGCGACGCGCATGGACTGGTCCCCGTTTATTTCGAGGCGGCCGCCGTCATCATCGCTCTTGTCCTGCTGGGACAAGTCCTCGAACTGCGCGCACGCGAGAAGACCGGCGGCGCCATTCGCGCACTTCTCGATCTTGCTCCCAAGACGGCGCTGCGCGTCCGTGACGACGGCGAGACCGAAACCGTTCCGCTCGCTGACGTCCAAGTCGGCGATATCTTGCGCGTTCGTCCCGGCGACCAGGTTCCGATTGACGGCACCGTCGTCGATGGCCGCAGCCAAGTCGATGAGTCCATGCTCACCGGCGAACCCGTCCCCGTTTCCAAAACGAAAGACGATACGGTCACGGGCGGCACGCTCAACGGTACCGGCTCGTTCGATATGCGCGTCGACCGGACGGGCGCCGAGACGACCCTGTCCCAGGTCGTGCACATGGTCGCCGAGGCGCAGCGTTCGCGCGCGCCGATCCAAGGACTGGCCGATAGCGTCGCGGGCTATTTCGTGCCGGGCGTCATCGCCATCGCCGTTATTGCCTTCATCGTTTGGCTGCTTGTCGGCCCGTCGCCGCAACTGGCCTATGCCCTGGTCGCCGCGGTCAGCGTGCTGATCATCGCCTGTCCCTGCGCGCTGGGGCTTGCCACGCCGATCTCCATCATGGTTGCGACGGGTCGTGGCGCCCAAGCCGGCGTCCTCATCCGCAATGCGGCTGGACTCGAACGCCTGGCCAAGGTCGACACGCTCGTGGTGGACAAGACCGGCACGCTTACCGAGGGGAAGCCCAGCCTCACCGACATCGCGGCCGTGAACGGCTACACCGAGGCAAAGGTTCTGAGTTTCGCCGCCGCGCTCGAGAGCGGCAGCGAACATCCTCTCGCGGTTGCGATTTTGAAGGGCGCGGCGGACAAAGGCGTGAAGGCAGAGAAGGTTCGCGACTTCGAGGCTATTACCGGGCAAGGAGTCGTTGGCCGAATCGATGGGAGTATCGGTGGCCACGCGGCCCGGCTCGGCAACAGCCAGCTGATGGACGAACACCGGATCAACATTCTTGAAGTGAAAGACATGGTCGCGCGGCTGCGCGAAGAGGGAAAGACCGTCGTGTATCTCGCGGTCGACAACCGTCTCGCCGGCATCGTCGCCGTTACGGATCCGATCCGCGAAAGCGCGAAAGAATCCATCGGCAACCTTCACGAACTCGGCGTGCGCATCGTCATGGCGACAGGAGACAACGTCACAACGGCGAAGCCGGTCGCGGGTCAGGTTGGAGTGGACGAGATTCACGCCGGACTGACCCCGGGCGAGAAACTTGAGCTGGTCGACGAGCTTCAAGAGCGCGGCGCGACCGTCGCCATGGCCGGCGACGGCATCAACGACGCGCCGGCTCTCGCCAAGGCCGATGTCGGCATCGCCATGGGAACCGGCGCCGATGTTGCCGTCGAAAGCGCGGACATGACACTCCTCAAGAGCGATTTGCGCGGTGTCGCCCGCGGTGTAAAACTCGCGCGTGCCACCATGCGCAACATCAAGCAGAATCTGTTCTTCGCGTTCTGCTACAATGCAATTGGTGTCCCCATCGCCGCCGGCGTTCTCTACCCTATCGCCGGGATTGTGCTGTCACCCATGATCGCGGCCGCGGCCATGAGCCTGTCCTCCGTTTCCGTCGTCGGGAACGCACTGCGCCTGCGCCATGTTGATCTTTAACCGGAGGCCCCAAGGATGAACGACGAGAGCCGGACCACGAAGTTCCTCAAGGACTACGCGCCGCCGGACTATCTGATCAAGGATGTCTCGCTCGACGTGCGTCTCGCGCCCAAGAAAGCGCGTGTCGCCTCCCGTCTTGCCATCGAACCCAATGCCGGAACTGTGGCGGGCACGCCGCTCGTTCTGGATGGCGAGGCGCTGACGCTCGAAAGCATCGCACTCAACGGGGAGGCGCTGGAGGCGGACCGGTACACGCTGTCCCCCGGCAAACTCACGATTACCAATCCGCCGGTCGGGCCCTTCAGCCTCGACATCGTCACTCTGTGCGATCCTGAAGCAAACCTGGAACTGTCAGGGCTCTACCTGTCCAGCGGCACCTATTGTACGCAGTGCGAGCCTGAGGGCTTCCGCCGCATCACCTATTTCGTCGACCGCCCGGACGTGCTCGCGACATACACCGTACGCATCGAAGCGGACCGCAAGACGGTCCCCGTGCTTCTCTCAAACGGCAACCCGGTCGAAGCCGGTCCGATAGAGGGAACGGGACGTCACTATGCTATTTGGCACGACCCCCATCCTAAACCCTCTTATCTGTTCGCGCTGGTCGGCGGCGACCTTGCCTCTGTCCACGACACCTTCACCACAGCCTCGGGCCGCGTGGTCGCGCTAGGCAACTATGTCGAGCCTGGCAAGGAGGACCGCTGCGACTGTGCGATGGAGTGCTTGTAGCGCGCCATGCGCTGGGACGAGGAGCGGTTCGG
>JARRPE010000030.1:0-9374 GCA_037383205.1 Methyloceanibacter sp. | reverse complement strand
GGGTCAACACTTTCTTCCCTAGCCGGCCGCAACCAGCCGGGCCGCGAAAAACCCGTCCATGCCGCTCCATTCGGGGCTATCGAGCTGGAGTTGGAACGGGAACGTGCGCAGCACGCCCGACGACCGCGACCACTCGGTATCCCCGAATGGAGCGGCGTGGACGGGTTTTTCGCGGCCCGGCTGGTTGCGGCCGGCTAGGGAAGAAAGTGTTGACCCACTTGCCCTTGGGGTTCTGCTGCACGACAATGCGCCGAGCTTGGTCAACAAGCGGCGGGGGAGAGCTGGGCGCCGGTTTTCCGTGCCTGAGCTCGGATGGAGAGCGATCCTAATGACAGGCGATCAGGCCTTCGAGCGCGATTCCGGCGCTCAAGAGGTGAAGCTTGGCGGGCCGAGCGCGCTGAGACGTCTGATGCTGTCCGGGCTCGCGGCGGTCAGCTACCCCGGCTCGCAGGCCGAACAGCTGCTTCTCGCGCCCCAGGAACTGCGGACCGCCGATCCGAGCTTCGCGACGGAAATCTACAACGGCCATTTCGGGCTCGCCGGCAAGCTGGCGGATATCGGGGCGAAATCGCCGTTCGAGATCGTCCCGCCGTCGGCAAGCTGGGCGCGGGAGCTCTTCGGCTTCGGTTGGCTCCGGCACTTGCGCGCCGCCGACTCCGAGCTGTCCCGCGAACAGGCCAAGACGCTCGTCCATGACTTCATCCGACTGCGGCGGCAGCTTCCGGCACTTGCCTGGCAGCCGGAGATCGTCGCCCGGCGCGTGATCTCGTGGCTCTCGAACTCGGTCTTAGTGCTCGCGGCGGACGAACCGGAAGCCTACGAATCGTTTCTGAAAGAGCTGACGGCGCAGCTGCGCTATCTCTCCGCCGGCTACCGCGATGCGCCCGACGGCGTGCCGCGGCTTCTGTCGCTCACGGCACTGCTCTACGGCGGGCTGTGCATCGCCGATCAGAAGGCGGTGGTCGACCGCTACACCAAGCCGTTCTGCCGCGAACTCGAGCGGCAGATCCTGCCCGATGGCGGCCATATCTCCCGGAACCCAGAGGCGCTTATCGAGCTGCTGCTGGACCTGCTCCCTTTGCGCCAATGCTTCGTGGCCCGCGACCGCACCCCGCCCAAGGAACTCACCGATGCAGTCGACCGCATCATGCCCATGCTGCGTTTCTTCCGGCTGGGCGATGGATCGATGGCACGGTTCAACGGCGCGGGGCCCACGCCCACGGACGCCCTGGCCACGGTACGGGCCTATGATGACATCGAGGGCGCCCCGGTCCGGTCGGCGGCGAACTCCGGCTATGTGCGCGTCGAGGCGGGGTCGACCCTTATCATATGCGATCTCGGGCCGCCGCCCGCCGCATCCCTTACGCGGGATGCCCATGCGGGCTTTCTGTCCTTCGAGATGAGTTCGGGGGACGCGCCGATGATCATCAACTGCGGCGCGCCGACGGCTGAGTTCGAGGAGTGGCGGCTTTACTCGCGGACGACGCCGGCCCATTCGACACTCAGCCTTGAGGACGACTCGCTGGCCGAATTCAAATTGACGAGCGAAGACGCCGAGCCGGAGGCCGACGCCATTCTGATCGGGCCGCTCAATCCGCAAGGCGCGTTCTCCGATCAGGGCGAGGGGGGTAACCTGCGCATCAAGGGTTCCCATGACGGTTATGTGGAACGCTACGGCGTCAGTCACGCCCGGCAGATCCTAATCTCCCCCGACGGCAATCTCATCTCGAGCGAGGACAAGCTTTCGACCCGCGGCCTCAAGAGCCCGGAAGTGCTCATCGCCGGGTCGTATGCCGTGCGGTTTCATCTGCATCCCTCCGTAAAGGCCCAGACCATGGGCGACGGCATGTCGGCGGTTCTGGTCTTGCGCAACGGCGAGACGTGGCGCCTTACCGCCAATGCGGAGGAGATGAGCATCGAGGAGAGCGTGTTGCTGGCCGATCCGCGTGGACCGCAAGTGACATCGCAGATCGTGCTAAGCGGCATGATGGGCGAGGCGCGCGAAGTGCGCATCGTCTGGAATCTCGAAAAGATGGGCGACGAACCCGCGAAGCATGCACTCGTCGACCCCAACGACACGCCGGACACCCGTTCGAACGACAGCTAGATCATGCCGACACGCAAAATCAGGAGAGCGCTGCTTTCGGTCAGCGACAAGACGGGACTCGTCGAGTTCGCCAAGGCGCTCGTCAAATACGACGTGGTGCTGGTATCGACCGGCGGTACAGCCAAGGCATTGCGCGAGGCGGGGCTCGATGTGATCGACGTCGCCGAGGTCACGGGCAGTCCCGAGATGATGGACGGACGGGTCAAGACGCTGCACCCGAAGATCCACGGCGGGCTTTTGGCCGTGCGCGACAACGACGAACACGTGGCGGCCATGGACACGCACGGCATTCCACCGATCGACTTGCTGGTCGTCAATCTCTACCCATTCGAGGCGACGGTGGCTGGCGGCGCGGACTTCGATACCGCCATCGAGAATATCGACATCGGCGGCCCGGCGATGATCCGCGCGGCGGCAAAGAACCATGGCGGCGTCGCGGTCGTCGTCGATCCGGAAGACTACGACCAGGTGCTCGAAGAGATCGCAACCCACGAGGGCTGCACCACGGGCGGGACGCGCCGGCACCTGGCCCGCAAGGCCTTCGCTCATACCGGCGCCTATGACGGCGCGATCGCGACCTGGTTCGCCGACCAACTCGGCGTGACGGCGCCGCATAAGCGGGTATTCGCGGGCACCAGGGCGGCCAAGCTGCGCTACGGCGAGAATCCGCACCAATGGGCGGCGTTCTACAAGACGGCCGAGCAGCGCCCCGGCATTGCCACGGCCCGGCAGATGCAGGGAAAAGAGCTCTCCTACAACAATCTCAACGACACGGACGCCGCGTTCGAGCTGGTTGCCGAGTTCGACCCGGACACGTCGGCCGCCGTTGCGATCATCAAGCATGCGAACCCGTGCGGCGTTGCTCTTGGCCCGACGCTGTCGGAGGCCTATGCGAAGGCGTTCGCGTGCGACAGCGTCAGCGCGTTCGGCGGCATCGTGGCCCTTAACACGACGCTCGACGCCGAGGCCGCGCTGGAGATCGTGAAGATCTTCACCGAGGTGATCATCGCCCCCGATGCGACCGACGCCGCGAAGGACATCATCGCCGCGAAGAAAAATCTGCGGCTCTTGCTGACGGACGGACTGCCTGATCCGCGCGCCGACGGCGTCACCGTCCGCTCGCTGGCCGGCGGCCTTCTGGTCCAATCCCGCGACAATCGGCTGGTGGACCAAGACGCGCTGAAGGTCGTGACCAAGCGCAAGCCTTCAGAGCAGGAGCTTGCCGATCTCGTTTTTGGCTTCACCGTCGCGAAGCACGTGAAGTCGAACACGATTGTCTACGCGAAGGACGGCGCGACCGTCGGCATCGGCGCGGGCCAGATGAGCCGCGTGGATTCGGCGCGCATCGCCGCGCGCAAGGCGCAGGACGCGGCCGACGCGCTGGGGCTCCCGGAGCCGCTCACGATCGGATCCGTGGCCGCGTCCGATGCTTTCTTCCCCTTCGCCGACGGGCTCAAGGTCGTGGCCGAAGCGGGCGCGACCGCGGTGATCCAACCCGGCGGCTCCATGCGCGACGACGAAGTTATCGCCGCCGCCGACGCGGCGGGCCTCGCCATGATCTTCACCGGCATGCGCCACTTCCGGCACTAGCCGGCCACTAGACCGACCGGCGACAAAAAAGGCCTCCCCGAAGGGAGGCCTCTTGTTCAGCTGATGATCGTCTGCCGGCTTACAGTCCGTCCGGATAGACCGGCTGTGGCTGGTTCGGCGACGGCGGCTCTCCCTTGTGGGGCTCTGTCGGTGCATCCTCGGAGACCGTCGGCGGTAGGACCACCGTCACGGCGTCTTCCTCGACGATAACCGTTTTGCCTTCCGGCATCGTCATCACCGCGTCGGCTTCCTCGACGACGACAGCGGGTGCATCAGCCGCGTCGGCGCTATCGGACATGCCATCCGGGCCACCGTCCGGGTACACCGGCTGCGGCTGGTTCGGCGACGGGGGCTCACCCTTGTGAACGCCGGCCGGGGTTTCCATGGCCTCGCCGTCGGTTGCCATCGCTGGCTCGTCGGCCTCCGTTGCCGACTCTTCCGGCATGGCTTCGGGCTCCTCTGGAACCACGGGCTGAGGCTGGTTCGGCGACGGCGGCTCGCCCTTGTGCGGAAGTTTCGGTGCATCTTCCGAAACCGTCGGTGGCACCGAGATCGTCTCTTCGGTGACCTCCTCCTCGACGGCCATAGGCTCTTCCTCGGTCGCGGCGGGCTCTTCCTCGGCTGACGTAGCCGGGGTTTCCTCTGCAGGAGCCGGCTCGTCGTCGGCTGCGGCCTCAGGCGCCGCACGCTTGTCGACGTCTTCCGAGCCGGCCGGCGCCACGTCCTTTTCCGACGCTTCGTCTTTCGGTTTCTCGCAAGCGGCAAGCAAGACCGCCGCCAGCAACGCACCACTCAAACCCACATATTTCATGATCGCCCCCCGATCCATCGACTGCGCGCAAAATCTCAAACCACCCATATGCTCAAGCGTAGCGCGAAAAGCGACGCATTTCCATGGTGTCCATGCATCATGACGCAATAGGGCCGAGGACCCGCAACGTAGGCTCCGGAGTATGACGCGTCGAACCATGCGGCCTGGTCCATCGCCGCGCGATCAAGGCTCGATCAGCGGGACGGCCGGACCGTCAAAAGAAGTAAGAGCCCGGCGATCAGGAAAACTAGACTGACTGAGATTCCAAGGCGCTGGCTGTCTGTCAGCGTCGTCACAAGGCCGATCGCCAGCGGCGCGGCGAAGGCGGTGACTTTTCCGGAGAAGGCAAAGAAGCCGTAGAACTCAGTCGTCTGCGCCGGCGGGCAAATGCGGGCCAGCAAAGTTCGGCTCGAGGCTTGGATCGGCCCAAGGGCGACGCCGATGAGAAGTGCGAAGCCGAGTAGAACCTGCTCGCCGGCGGACCAGAACAGGCCGGCGCCGGCCGCTTTTTCCGGCACGGGTATGACGAAGAGGATCTCGTCTGGGTCGACGGACAGCACGCCGAGCGACCCGATGATGAAGACCAGAAGTCCTATGACAATGACGTTCTTCGAACCGGCGCGGTCGTCCACGAGGCCGCCGAGGCACGCTCCGAAGAAAGCTGCCACGGTTAGAATGATCCCGAACAGACCAAGCTCCGTCACGCCCCAGCCGAAAACACTCGCAGCATAGATGGCGCCGAAGGAAAAAACCGCGGCACATCCGTCGGCATAGAGCATGCGCGCCAGCAAGAAGAGCGCAACGTCACGGTGTGCACGCACCAACTCCCGCAACGATTGCCAAAGGCGGCGGAGCCCCTCCCGCACCGGCTTGGCCGCAGTCGGCCCGTTGCGCCGATCGGGCGTGAGCAGAAACATTGGCAAGACAAAGATGGCATACCAAAGCGCACAGAACGGCCCGACGAGCCGGTCGCCTTCCCGCGTTGCACTGTCCAGCGTCACGATGGGACTCAAGCCGAACAAGGTCTTGCCCGTGTCCGGGCTCGTCACCAAGAGGCCCGCGACAAGAGCAAGGCTGAGAAGGCCGCCCACATAGCCCACCGCCCAGGCAAGACCCGAAAGCCGTCCCAGGCGCTGCGCCGAGACGAGCCCCGGCATCATCGCGTTGTTGAACTGGGTGGCCAGTTCGACGCCGAGGGTTGCGATCCCAAAGGAGACGAGAACCAGCGGAACCGCCGCGTTCGAGCCTGGCACGGCGAACCACAACCCAGCCAGCCCGATGATGAGCATGGCCGAGAACACACCGATCCATGGCTTTCGGGGAAACCCAGCGTCGGCGATCGCGCCCAGCGCAGGGGCGAGCACTGCCGTCAACAGCTGCGCGGCGCCGGTCGCATACGCCCACAGAGACTGGGCATGGGCCGGATCGCTCATGAAGCCGTTCACGAAATAGGGCGCGAACAGGAAAGTGACGACCAGCGTGTAGTAAGGCTGCGTCGCCCAATCGAACAGGGCCCAGCCGACCACACCGCTCTTTCCAGTAGCACCGCACTTGCCGAAAGGATCGCTCTTGCCGACAGGCGGCGCGACCTTAGACATAGCGTTCGGCATCGAGCACGATGAGGTGGTTCGGCAGTTCGTCTTCACCGAGCGGCCCGGGCGGGAAATGCTGCGCTAGGATGTCGCCGCACTGCTCCGCCGCCGCGATCAATCCCTCCACGCGGTTCCCCCGGCCAACCTGCGACGTGAGATTCGTCACCAACGCGTCCCACACATCCTGCGGCACCTTCTCGTAGATCCCGCTGTCGGCGATCACCTCCGCGTAGCGTTCCGCATCGGAGACATAGACAAGGACGCCCGTGCGTCCCTTGGTGGTGTGAAGGTTCTGGGCCAGGAATTGCTGCACGGCCCGAAGATGCGCCCGGCGCCGCTTCAAGGGCGCCGGTGCAAGCGCGACCCTGACCGCGGGAAACTGAACGAGGAGAACGCCGGCGGCGAACACCGCGAGCTGCGTGAGATACACATATTCGATCGGCCACTTCGTGAGATGAATGAACGGCAGCGGTACCCCGAGCGCGATAAGCGCGGCGCATAGAAGCGCGAAGAAGTAGTAGCCTGAGGAGGCCTCCGCGTAGACGATGACGATCTCGCCGCTGGTCCTGCGCTCGGCGCGCGAGATCGCGTCGGCAATCACGGCATGTTCATCTCGGCTGAAGGGCTTCATCGCGTATGGTCTTGGCGTCCGGGCGTGCCTGATCGCAGTCCGGCACACTATGGCGAGAATCGCAGGCTTTGGAACCGGCAATCTGGCCGGCAACCGCGCAGGGCGCTTCGAGCGCTGTCTTTGAGGGAAGTTCATGCTGCATCGTTCGTTCGGGTCACTCCGGCCCGGTTTTCTTGGCCTCGTTGGCCCGTTCCGTCCGGCCCGCATCGCCGCAGCGGCGGCCGTGCTTGCGGGCGCCGCCCTCCTTGGTCTCATCCCACCGGTGCTGGCGCGCGGGCCCGGCGTCGCGGCCGGTCTCGCCATTCCGTTCGGGCCCAGCCTCGCGGCGGCGGGCTGGCAGGCGGTCAGCTTCCCGGGACGCCCCGCGGCACGCTTTACGGCCCGCGGCAGCGATGGCGTCCATGTCGAAACTGCCGGCGGTGCGGGGCTGCTTTGGCGTTCCCTCCCGCCCAGTGCCGCAGGCGCCACGACCGCGACGTGGCGTTGGCGCAAGGCACTTGGCGTCGGCCCCACGGATCTGTCGAGGAAGGGGGGCGACGATCGGCTTCTCGCCGTCTATTTCGCGTTCGTCGATCCGCGTGACGTGAGCGGCCGGACCGACCTAAAGGCGCTGTTGCGCTCGGGGCGCGGCGATATCCTCATGTATGTGTGGGGTGGTCAGGGCCGTCCCGGAACGGTCGTGAACGTGCCCTACTTCAAGGGGCGGGGACGGGCCGTGGTCAAACAGCCGGCCGATGCCGCCGCAGAAACATGGTTCGAAGAGCATGCAGCTCTTGTAGACGATTTCCGGCGCGCGTTCGGACGGCCGCCGGGGCGCCTTGTGGCGATTGCGCTTTCAAGTGATGCGGACGATACCGGCGGGCACAACATCGCCGCTCTGGCCGATCTCTACGTGAAATAGGCGGTCTACCAGCTGCCGGACGAACCGCCGCCGCCAAAGCCGCCGCCGCCACCCGAGAAGCCTCCCCCGCCACTGCTCCAGCCGCCGCCCGAATACCCGCCGCCCGAGCGGCTGCCGCGGCCGCTGCCTGGCGCGACGACCACGCCTTTGCTCGACAGGTACATGATCAGCAGAAAGATCGCGATGTAGAAGAGGATGGTGAACCAGTCGATGGGCACTTCGTCCGCGTCGTGGCGCGCGCTGGCCCGCCGCTCGAGCTCTGCCGTATCGCCAGTGAGCGCGAGACCGATATCTTCCACGCCCTGCTTGATGCCGCCGGGAAAGTCACCACTGCGAAAGCGCGGCAGGATCGCGTTGTCGATGATCACACGCGACAGGGCGTCCGTCAGGATAGGCTCCAGGCCATAGCCGACTTCGATCCGGACTTTGCGCTCGTTCGGCGCGACGATCAGGAGGACGCCGTTATCCAGCTCCTTCGTGCCGATGCCCCAATGGCGGCCGAGCTGATAGCCGAAGTCTTCGATAGTGTAGCCCTGCAGCGAGGGGAGCGTGACCACCACGAGCTGGTCGGAACTTTTGTCCTCGAGCTGCTTCAGCGTCTCGGTCAGCGCCTGCTCTTGGTCGGGGCTCAAAAGATTGGCGTCATCGACGACGCGCCCTGTGAGCGCCGGAAAGGTCGGCTCCGCCTGTGCGGCCGGAAGCAGGAGCGCCAGAAAAAGCGCCAGCGTCAGCGCGCCGAGGAGACCGGCACGGACTGCCCGGGTCTGCGAAGTTCCGGCCATCGAGCCCTCGCGTCTACAGGTCGGGCCGCTAGAACTCGACCTTCGGCGTCTCCATCGCATCCTGCGACACGGAGAAGTTCTGCATCGGCTTCAGATCGGAATACAGCACCATGTGCCACAGCCGCCCCGGGAAGGTCCGCAGTTCGGTGTTGTAGTCGCGAACCGCCGCGATGTAATCGCGTCGCGCGATGGCGATCCGGTTCTCCGTACCTTCAAGCTGGGATTGGAGCGCGAGACAGTTCTGGTTCGATTTGAGGTCGGGATAGCGTTCGACGGTGACGAGCAGTCTGCCCAGTGCACCGGACAGGTTGTTCTGTGCTTCCTGAAACTTGTCGAACGCTTCCTTGTTCGTGAGGATATCGTTCGGGATTTGAACTTGCGTCGCCTTGGCCCGCGCCTCGATGACCTCGGTCAGAACCTTGCTTTCCTGCTCGGCGAAGCCCTTCACGGTCTCGACCAGGTTCGGGATGAGATCGGCGCGGCGCTGATACTGGTTGAGCACTTCACTCCATGCGGCTTGCGCGCGTTCGTCCAGGGTCGGGATGGTGTTGATGCCGCAACCGGCGAGCATCGCCGCCATCAGCGACAGGAGTCCGATGCGGCCGACGGGTCCGTTCCAAATCCATGCCAAGGCCTGCATGACGATCTCCTTTCGCGCGATCTCCCTAGCACCTCGTGTAGTGGCAGGCCTGGAAGCTGACAAGCGGATTCACCGGCGCGATTCGCGCTTCACACGGTACTGCCACCGAAATGGTGTTGCGCGAATGAGACAGCGGGCAACTTTCTGCACCGCCAGGTGCGCCAATCGGGCGGCAAGTCCTTCCAATTTTGCAGCGCACACCCAAACTAACTGCAGAGCAAGTCAGGGTTTTTTCCACAGGGGGACGGGAGATGCTCCCGTGGGACACGCCGTGGTGGGCGTTAGCCAATCCGAAGGCTTTGCTAGGCAAACTCGGAGGC
>JARRPE010000029.1:0-9426 GCA_037383205.1 Methyloceanibacter sp. | reverse complement strand
GCCTTCTTCTCCGTCGCGTCGATCTTAGGCTTCATTCTGCTCGTCTATGGGTTCGCCAACGCGCCCATCATCCCCATTTGGACGCCCCCGACCTGGATGCGGCACCTGGCGATGCTGCTGATGCTGCCGGCCTTCATACTTCTGGTGGCCGCTTATGTGCCGGGCCGCATCAAGGCGGTCGTGAAGCATCCGATGCTGACCGCGGTCAAAACCTGGGCGTTGGCGCATCTGCTCGCCAATGGCGATCTCGCCGGCATGATCCTGTTCGGTTCGTTCCTGGCCTATGCGGTCTACGACCGGATTGCGCTCAAGCATCGTCAGCCGACCGAACTAATCGAGACGCCGGGCAAGGGAAGCCCGCGCAACGATATCATCGCCGTGGTGCTGGGCATCGTGTTCTACGTGGTCTTCCTTATCTGGCTCCATCCGCTGCTGATCGGCAAGGCTGTGGTGCCCATGTAGGGCCAAAGGCCAAGTGATGGGGCTAAAGGGTAGGGGAGCGCTTTGGCAGGAGGACTGTCTTTGCGCTGCACAAATCCCTATATGTCTGGCATAAGACGCTCCAAACACCGGAATTCGCGAGGGTAAGGCTCGTGTCGCATCAGAGCACCATCAAGCGCATTACCGCGCCGGACATTGCCGCACGTAAGGGCGGCGAGCCCATTGTCGTGCTGACTTCCTATCATGCGCAGTCGGCCGCGCTGATCGATCCGCATGTGGACATTCTTATGGTCGGCGACTCGCTCGGCATGGTGATGCACGGTCTGGAAACCACCGTCCCGGTGCCTCTCGACCTGATGATCGCCCATGCCCAAGCGGTCGTGCGCGGGTCCGAACGCGCGCTGGTCGTGGTCGATATGCCGTTCGGCTCCTACGAAGAGAGCCCGGCCGCGGCGTTCCGAAGCGCCGCCCGCATCATGAAGGAAACGGGCTGCGGGGCCGTGAAGCTCGAAGGCGGCGTGCAAATGGCCGAGACGATCGCTTATCTGACGGCGCGCGGCATTCCCGTCATGGGCCATATCGGCATGACGCCCCAGGCCGTCAATCAGCTCGGCGGCTTTGCGGCGCGTGGCCGGCGCCGAGCCGAATGGGCGCGCTTCGAGCAGGATGCACAGGCCGTGGCCGAGGCGGGTGCGTTCTCCATGGTGATCGAAGCCGTGGCCGAGGGCCTCGCTGCACGCATCACCCGGGATGTGCCGATCCCCACGATCGGCATCGGTGCTTCCACCGAGTGCGACGGGCAGGTCCTTGTGCTCGAGGACATGCTGGGGCTCGCCCCGAGGGTGCCGAAATTCGTGAAGGAGTACGCCGATTTGCGGACCGCCGTGGAAGGCGCCGTGAAGGCCTATGCGCGCGACGTCCGGGCGCGTGCATTTCCAGCGGAGGAGCATACCTATCCGACGCTGGAAGAGGTTCCGGAGGCGTTCAAAAAGTTCAAGATGTCAGTTAGTTAAGATCTTTCCGTCCGCCCGGATATCGGGTTGGGGCGCGTTCGCCTGCGGCATTCAGTCTTGCACCGGCAAGCGCCCTTCACTATACGGCGTTGGTTAGCCCGGGTGATCGACCCGGTTTCGCAGCAGTCCCGCAAACTTGCGCGCCCGCGCAGAATTAATAAGCCGAAAGAGCCCATTACCCCATGACCGACAATAGTTTCTTTCGCGAGGTCGACGACGCGGTTCGCCAGGAGCGGTACAGGGCGCTTTGGGACAAGTTCGGCATCTATGTGATCGGCCTCGCCGTGGCGCTCATCGTCGGCGCGGCGGCCTACAACATTTGGAAGTATATCCAGGAGAGCGAAGCCGAGACGGCTGGCGACGCGTTCACCGCGGCCGTCGCTCTGAAGAATGCCAACGAGCAGGAAAAGGCGACCGAAGCTTTCAAGGAATTGGTCGAAGATGGCCCGTCGGGCTATCGCATCCTATCCCGGTTCCAGCTCGCGGCGAGCGAGGCAAAGGCGGGCGAGACCGATAAGGCGGTCGAGGCCTACGACGCGCTCGCCAAGGACCGCGGTGTCGATGCTATTTTGAAGGGCCTGGCCACGCTGCAGGCTGCGACGCTCAGGCTCGACAAGGCGGATTATGCCGAGATGCAGAAGCGCCTCGACGGCCTTGCGAACGGCAACAGCGCATGGCGCTACTCCGCCAAAGAGCTGCTGGGTCTGTCGGCCTATCAGAACGGAGACCTGAGAGCCGCCGAGGATCAGTTCAGCGCGCTGCTGGTGGATGCCGGCACGCCGCGCAACATGCGCGACCGCGCCAATGTGTTGCTTGCCCTCATCGTCAGCCAAACGGCAACGGAAGGCTCCAGCGCCGGGGACAAGAAGGCGGACGACAACAAGACGGACGACGCCGGCACCAAGGCGAACGAAGCCACCACCAACTAGCCTTTGCGGCGGGGCTCCGCGCCGTCATCCCGTCGGGTGTTGCTTGCACGTGTTGCATCCTGTGTGCTCCATCGTCTGAAACAACGGATCCCGCGATCGCTCTGCCATGCCCTTCACAGTCGCTATTGTCGGACGGCCGAATGTCGGTAAATCCACGCTGTTCAACCGGCTCGTGGGCAAGAAGCTCGCGCTCGTCGACGATCAGCCGGGTCTGACCCGCGACCGGCGCGAAGCCGATGTGGAGATCGAGGGCTACCCCATGACGCTGATCGACACGGCGGGATTGGAGGCCGGTGACGAGGGGCTGACCGCGAGGATGCGGCTACAGACCGAAGCGGCGATCGAGCAGGCGGATTTGGTTCTCTTCGTCATCGATGCGCGGACGGGCGTCACGGCGGCCGACGAAATTTTCGGCGACCTCGTACGCAAGCACGGCAAGCCGGTCGTGCTTGCGGCCAACAAGTCCGAGGGCCGCGCCGCGGAGCCTGGATTCTACGAGGCCTTCTCCTTGGGGCTTGGCGAACCGCTGGCCATGTCGGCCGAGCACGGGCTCGGTGTCGGCGATGTGACCGAGGCGATCGCGGATGCCTATCGTGCCGCGCGCGGCGAGGCGGCGGAGGACGGGGCGCTTGATGAGGGCGAGCCCGACGACGAGGGCGTGTACCCCTTGCGCATCGCCATCGCCGGACGCCCCAATGTCGGCAAGTCCACATTGGTCAATGCGCTTCTGGGGGAGGATCGCATGATCACGGGACCCGAGGCGGGAATCACGCGTGACGCCATTGCCTCGGAGATCGAGTGGCGCGCGCGGCGGCTCCGCGTCTTCGACACGGCCGGGCTTCGCCGCAAGGCGCGCATCGAGGCGCGCGCCGAAGTGCTATCGGTCGGCGATACGCTGCGGGCGATCAAGTTCGCCGAGGTCGTCGTCCTTCTGCTCGATGCCGAGCAGCCCTTCGAAAAACAGGACCTGCAGATTGCCGATTTGATCGTCCGCGAGGGGCGGGCGCTGGTCATCGCCGTCAACAAATGGGATCTCGTCGAAGACAAGCAGGCGCGCCTCGCCGAGTTGCGCGAGATGTGTCAGCGCTTGCTGCCGCAAGTGAAAGGCGTGTCCTTGGTGACTCTCTCGGCCCGGAGCGGCAAAGGCGTCGACCGGCTCATGGACGCGGTGCTCGCCGCGGACGAAGTCTGGAACAAGCGCCTGCCCACGGCCGCGCTCAACGAGTGGCTTGCGGCCATGATCGACGCGCACACGCCGCCGGCCGTGGCCGGGCGCCGCCTGAAGATCCGCTACATGACCCAGGCGAACGCGCGGCCGCCGACCTTTGTGGCCTTCTGCTCACAGCCCAAGGCGCTACCGGAATCCTATGTGCGCTACCTCGTCAATGGCTTGCGCGAGACATTCGATTTGCCCGGCGTGCCGATCCGTTTCAACCTGCGGAAAGGCAACAATCCGTACGTGAAGAGCAAGTCCTAAAGGCGGATACGGGATGAGTGGCGAGACGGAAGTCTACTTCTATCATCTGGAGAACCGCACGCTGGAGCAGGTGCTGCCGCAATTGCTGGAGCGGTCCTTGGAGCGGGGTTGGCGTGCTGCCGTGCAGGCCGCGAGCCCCGAACGGGTCGAGGCGCTCAATACGCTGCTATGGACCTATCGCGAGGACAGCTTCCTGCCGCATGGCGCAGATGGGGATGGAACGCCGGCGGCGCAGCCCATCTACCTTACGGACGAGGACGCAAATCCGAATAGCGCGGATGTGCGGTTTCTGGTCGACGGGGCGACCCTAGAGGGGATGAGCGGCTATGCGCGCGTGGTTCACATTTTCGATGGCCACGACCCGGCCGCCGTCGCCAGGGCGCGACAGGCCTGGGCTGCGGCCAAGGACCAGGGTTTGCCCGTGAGTTACTGGCAGCAAGACGAAGGCGGAAGGTGGCAGCAGAAAGCCTGATACGGAGGCTAGACGCGCAGCTCAGATCTCGATACCGAAGAGCCCTAGGACATGAAGCATGGCGAAATAGGCGCCGACGGTCAGGGCGGTCGCGACAGCCAGGCTTGCAGGGAAGCCGAGGCCGGCCCGCAGAAGTATGGGTAGGCTGACGAACAGAACCAGCGAGGGTAGAACCAACCAGAAAATTCCGATCGAAAGGCGGGCGATCTTTTCCGTATCTCCCGTGTCCACGTAGAGCCAGATCATGGCCAGGACCGAGGTGAGGGGGATGGAAGCGATCAGTGCACCGAACAGCGCGCTGCGTTTGGCCGCTTCGGAGACTGCGACCACGAGGACGCTCGTCAGAAGAACCTTGATTGTGGCATAGAGCATCCCGTCGACCTCGCTGCGTCGTCTGAGCAACGCATCTGGGGCTTTCATATCACACACTATTTGATAATGCGCCCGCGCCTTGTAGCTGTCACGACCGATGGCTATAAGCCCGGCCGAGATTTGAAAATACTGAAGAATCCGACACTAGAAGGACTTAGATAATGGCCATCGAACGTACGCTCTCGATCATCAAGCCCGACGCGACCGAGCGCAATATTACGGGGCTGATCGTGGCGCGTCTGGAAGGCGCCGGCCTCCGGGTAGTCGCGCAGAAGCGTGTCTGGTGGAAGAAGAAGCAGGCCGAAGAATTTTACGAGATGCATAAGGAGCGGCCCTTCTTCGATGAGCTCGTGCAGTTCATGATTTCCGGGCCGATCGTGGTTCAAGTGCTTGAGGGCGAAGACGCGATCAAGCGCAACCGCCTCGTCATGGGCGCGACCAACCCGGTCGATGCCGACCCCGGCACGATCCGCAAGGACTTTGCCGTCAACCTGCAGCGAAACTCCGTGCACGGCTCCGACAGCCCGGAGAGTGCCAAACGCGAGATCAATCTTCTCTTCAAGAAGAGCGAGATCGTCGGGTAACGCGTCGCGTTTTTACGACGCCGCCAGCGGCCCACAGATTTCTGAAAAACCTTTGAGCGGCGCGCGATACCCTCGCGCGCCGAAGCGTTCGGCGCCAACGGCCCGGGACGCTCATTTCGGGTTAGCTGTTGAGAACCCTAGCTCAGCTTGCGGATCTTGAAGGGAAGGCCGCCCTGCGGACAGAGCGTGACGGTGGCGCGGATCTTCGCCGGGGTCGGTCCGACATATTCGGGCGTGAAGCGGCGCAGGAGCTGAACCAGCGCAAGCGTGTTCTCGATCTGCGACAGCGCCCCACCGATGCAGGCGCGCTTTCCGGCAGCGAACGGCAGGTAAGAGTATTTCCGCCGCTTCTTGGCGCGCTCGGGCGCGAACCGCTCGGGGTCGAACTTCTCGGGCTCTTCCCAATATTTGGGGCTGTGATGGGCGATATAGGTGAGGACAGAGACCTTGTCGCCGGCATTGATCTTGTGGCCGGCGATCTCGTCGTCACCCGCCGCGATACGGATCAGGCCCCAGATCGGCGGGTAGAGGCGCATGGTTTCCTGGATGACCATGCGGGTGTAGCTGAGCTGCTGGACTTGGTCCCAAGTGGGATCGGCGTCGCCGCAAACCCGATGCGCTTCCTCGCGCACGCGCTCCATGGCCTCGGGATGCTGCGATAGCAGATAGAGTGACCAGGCGAGCGTCAGTGCCGTCGTCTCTGTACCCGCCCACAGATACTGCTTCATCTCGTCGATGACCTGGCGGTGATCGAACTCCGGAAAGTCCGGATCGGCCTCGGCTTCCAGCATGGCCGTCAGCAGTGTCTTTTCGCGATGGTCGATCACATTCGCGCCGATCACCGTATCGGGAACCGAATGCCAGATCTCCATGGCCTTGGCCGGATCCTCATCCGTGATCTCGGCAAGTTCGCCGCGCACGTTCTTGAGGCGCACGTTCTTGTGGTTCACGACGTCCGTATACGTCTTGACCTGCTTGAACACGAAGTGCGGGTTGAAGGGCATCTCGCGGTCAAACAGCGCGCGGCACACCATGTCGGCGGCCATCGTCCACGTCTCTTCCACCATCTCGACGGTCTCGCCGGAATCCGCGAGCGTCTGCCAGCGGTCCATCTTGGAGTCGATCGCCGACATCAGATACGGGAAGTACTCCTCGAACATCTTCGGATGGAAGGCGGCCTGCTGCGGCACGCGGATCTTCTGCCACAGTGCACCGTCGATGGTGATCATGCTGCGGCCGAAAACGGGGCGAAGCCCGTCGAAATATTTCGTGTAATTGTCGGCGTTCGTAACGAGAACGCGCTCGGCATGCTCAGGTTCGCTGAGAAGGACAATGCGCTGGTTCTTCAGATTGACCGGCAGGACGCCCTTGTATTTTTCGCACAGGGCCATGAGAACCTGCATCGGGTCCTCTTGGTTCAGCAGCGCCGATAACTTGAACCAAATGCTGTCTTCTTCTCCGAGGCCGTGCGACGGAGAGTAGGCGACCGTCATGTCCGCCATTTACGCCATCCCTCTTATTGTTGGGCCAAATGTCCCCGTTGGGCCAAGAGTGCCGCGCAGGGCTAGAGGCCAAACCGCAAGATCAGCACTAGGTCTCGGGCAACGTCCGCTCTGCAAGAGACTTGCCCGGGCGGTGGTTGTTGCGGAGATCGACTGAATAGATGTTGTTCCTAGCATCCGCTCGTCTGCATTGTCTACGGGCCCTGGCGCCGCACAGACTTGCGATGCGTCAAGTTTGCCAGACCCCCCGTCTATTTTTCGAGGTTTTTCGAATGTCGGATCAAAAAGTGGCCGTCAGCGGGGGCGAAAAAAGGGCAGGCTTGCCGGTCCCTTCGGGCATGCCGGCAACCCGTTCTCCATCCGCGGTCACCTGGCCGGACGCGACGAGCCGCACGGCGTGAGGATAGAGACGGTGCTCGGCGGCAAGCACCCGCGCTGCGAGCGCGTCTTCCGTATCGTCGGGGAGCACGGGCACGGCTGCTTGGGCCACGATCGGGCCATCATCCATGGCCGCGCGTACGAAATGAACGGTGCAGCCACTGATGCGGGCGCCGGCATCGAGGACCCGCGCATGGGTGTCGAGGCCCTTGAAGGCCGGCAGGAGCGAGGGGTGAATGTTGAGGTGGCGGTTCAGCCAGCGTGACACGAAGCTTTCCGTCAGCAGCCGCATGAAACCGGCATTGCAGAGAAGCTCCACGCTCGCGCCGTCCAGCGCGTCGTTCAGCGCGGCTTCGAAGGCTTCGCGCGACGGGAAGTTTTTGTGGTTGATGGTGCAGGTCGGGATGCCCGCCTCCTCGGCGCGGGCGAGGCCCTGAACGTCCGGCACGTTGGAGATCACGAGCACCAGTTCGGCCGGGTAGTCCGGATCCTTGGCGGCATCGATGAGCGCCTGCAGATTGCTGCCGCGGCCCGAGATCAGAACGCCGATGCGCCTCTTGGCAGTCATGAACCGGCGCCTCCGGCGCCGAGCAGAACCGCAGGCCCATCGCCCCGTTCGGACAGTCTTCCGATCGTGCGCGCCTCGGGCCCGAGGCTTGCGGCCACGCGAGCGGCATCGTCGAGCGCCACGGCGAAGACCATGCCGATGCCGCAATTGAAAGTGCGGAACATTTCATGCGCGTCGAGGTGCGCCTCGGTCTGGAGCCACGAGAAGACAGGGGGCATGTCGATCGTGTCTATGTCGATCGCGGCCGTGACGGTCTTCGGGAGGATGCGCGGCAGATTGTCGATCAGACCGCCGCCGGTGATGTGACAGAGGGCCTTCACGGCGCGTGGATTTGCGCGAATCGTATCAAGCACTTGGCGGACATAGATGCGGGTCGGGGCGAGGAGACTGGTCCCGAGCTTGGTGTCTGGCGCGAACGGGGCCGGGTCGTCCCAGCCAAGGCCGCTCTCCGCCACCACGCGGCGCACGAGGGAGAAGCCGTTGGCGTGGACCCCCGACGAGGGCAGACCGATCAGGACATCGCCCGAGCTGACGTCGGGCCGGGGCAGGATCGCATCTCGCTCGACGGCGCCCACCGCGAAACCTGCGAGGTCGTAGTCGCCGTCGCCATACATGCCTGGCATCTCGGCGGTCTCTCCGCCGATGAGCGCGCAGCCCGCCTGGCCGCATCCTTCGGCGATGCTTGCGACGACCTCGGCGGCGACGCCGACCTCCAGCCTGCCGGTCGCGAAATAGTCAAGGAAGAAGAGCGGCTCGGCGCCTTGCACGACGAGGTCGTTGACGCACATGGCCACCAGGTCGATGCCGATGCCTTCATGATGGCCTGTGTCGATGGCGAGCTTCAGCTTGGTTCCGACCCCGTCCGTGGCGGCCACGAGGACAGGGTCGTCGAAGCCGCAGGCCGCGAGATCGAACAGGCCGCCGAAGCCGCCTAGGTTCCCTAGAACGCCAGGTCTCTTCGTCTTCGCGGCGAGGGGACCGATCTCGTCCACAAGCGCATTTCCGGCATCGATATCGACACCAGCCTCGCGATACGTCAGCGGCTTGTCTTCGGGCATGAAGTCTTTTGGCTTGGTGGGCGCGTTGCGTTGAAGTGACGTTGAGACTCCGGTCCGCCGCCAAGCGGGTGCATGGTCCGGAGTCCTGTCATAACACTCTTGGCAGGCAAGAGGGATAGAGGCAAGGGTGCCGCAGGCAAGATCCGAAGCAGGGGATAACCTGTCTCTCCATCCCAGCCACACGGCGCCGGAGGGCTCAGGTCCGGCGCGAATCGCGGAGCGGTCGATGGCGCTTGAGTCCGCCAAAGGTTTCAGAGAGTTGGCGCCGATTTCTGCGAAATTGAGTCGGGTTGTGCTGTTGGCCGCCATCCTGGTGGTGGGGGTCGAGGCGGCGGGGGCGGCTAGTCTCTACAAGGTCGCCAAGGTCCGGGTGGACGTCACGGCCAAGAACGCCGTGGTCGCGCGGGAGAAGGGCATGGCGGAAGCGGAAATCCTTGCGATGCGCATACTACTGACGCGCCTGGTGCCGCTCAGTTGGCAAGGCCGCTTGCCGTCGTTCTCCCACGGCGAGATCGAAGGACTGGTGGCGGGCGTTGCGGTCCACAGCGAGAAGACATCTGCGAGACGCTATATCGGCGTCCTCGATGTTCGCTTTTATCCGGGCGCGGTTCGCCAGTTCTTGGCTAACCGCT
>JARRPE010000028.1:0-9485 GCA_037383205.1 Methyloceanibacter sp. | reverse complement strand
CCGGCGCCCCGACCTGCGCCACCGGCGCAGAGCGCGCCAGAGCCGCCACCGGCCCCGCCGCAAGCTGCACCGCCGCCGCCAGCACCGCCGAGCGCGTCCGCGCCCGCCGGCTATCCGCCAGCTGGCGAGGCCGGACCTGCCGCGCCGCCGTCGCCGCCCGAACCCGAATCCGGATCCAAGGGCGGCTTGTTCGGCAAGCTGATGGGCAAGTCGAAGCCGGCCGCTGCCGCGCCGCCGCCTGACATGGCGCCGCCTCCCGATATGGCGCCGCCGCCGGGCGAGATGCCGCCGCCAGGCGCTCCATCCGGGGCGCCGGACGCGACGTTCGACGCGTCGTTCCCGGGGATCGATGACGATCCTTCGGCGGCTGATGCGAATCTCGCAGCCGAGGCTTTCGGTGAATCGCTTGCGACAAGCGGCGCCGAGCCGAATAAAAAGAAGAAGCCGCCCGTCGTGGCGATCGGCTGGGGTATCCTCGGTTTGATCGTGCTCGGCGTGCTGGGCCTGTTCTTCCTCGCGCCGCAGACCACCGTGTCCATCCTTCCCGGCGCCTCCCATCTGTACTCGGCGCTCGGCATGCAGGCCGGCGCGCAAGGCCTCCAGTTCGAAGGCGTGCGCTACGGCTGGACGAATGCCGGCGGTCAGAATGTCCTCGAAGTGCAGGGCAGCGTGCGCAATACGAGCTCTTCGGCCATGAGCGTCCCGACGGTGATAATCTTACTCCGTGACGAGAACGGGGAGGAGATCTCCGAGTGGACGACCGAGGTTGGCGCTTCGGAGCTCGGGCCTGACGAGGACGCGCCGTTCCTGAAGCAGATTCCGGCGCCGCCGAGCAATGTGCGGAGCCTGAAAGTGCGGTTCGCGAAGGCAGGTTAGGGTCGTTCGAGAGGCCCGGTTCCGGGCCGTCGAGATAGGCACGTCCGGCAAGAACAGGTTTGCTATGGCGGAACCGCCCGCGTCACAGCCGATCGCGACGCTCTACAGCGCTCAGACGATCGCGGCGCGCGTCGAGGCGCTGGCAAGCAGCATTGCTGATCGCAAACTGCACGCGCCTCTCGTCGTCGCGGTTCTGAAAGGCAGCTTTATCTTCGTCGCCGATCTGATCCGGGCGCTCCACGCTCACGGGCTGAGGCCCGAGATCGACTTCATCTTCTTGGCGAGTTACGGCAGCGGCACCGAAGGCGGTGCGGTCGAGATTCTGCGCGACGTGGAATCCGATATCGCGGGCCGCGATGTAGTGATCGTCGACGATATTCTGGACTCGGGCCGCACGCTACTTTTCGCCAAGGAGCGTCTGCGCGCGAAAGGTGCGCGGACCGTGCTGAGTTGCGTTCTTCTGGACAAGAAGGCCCGCCGCACGGAGATGGTCACGGCCGACTTCACGGGCTTCGAATGTCCCGACTGCTTCGTGGTCGGTTACGGCATGGACCTCGGCAACCGCTACCGGGAGCTGCCCTTTATCGGCACCATCGAACCGGCCAGTTAGCGGTCGAGGATGGTGCGGATCTCCACCAGGTTCGAACGCACCCGCAGGATGTAGAAGCCGAGCGTCGCCAAATGCGACGGCATGATCCAACCGGCTTCTGCGCCATTTGACACAATGAACGGAGAGATGTTGAGCGACGCCCGCAGTTGCTCCTCCAGCTCGTCCCAGATGGCTTCCAGCCGGCGCTCCTTGATCACGTCCTCAAAGTCCGCGCGTGCCGCGGTCAGGATTCCGTAATAGGCATAGACCTGTCCGTAGGCGAACCAGAAGCGATCGTCGGCGCGCGTGTCGAACCAGCCGCTGTTGTAGTTCTCGGACCGCTCACGCAGCACGGCGGATGTGGCGCCGATATCCCTGGCGATGCGGTCGACGAATTCCAGGAGATTGTCCGCCCGCGCATCGAAGACGGCGTCGCACTTCTCGAGCCGGTCGTTGAACTTGTTCAGGTCCTTGATGGCCGAGCGGTAGAAGCTCGGCGTGGGCGTCTTGGGACCGAACGGGCTCAGAGAAAAATACCAGGTGGATTCGTTGAACTGGAGATCGCCGCGCGCCTCCTGGAGATCCTTGTCGACCTGGGACGTGCCGCGCACGCGGCCCAGGGCATCGACGAGCTCGACCGCCGTGCGCTGTACGGCTTGGTGGGCGCCGCGCTGGAAGGCAGCCTTGTTGTCGAAGAAGGGTGTCGCATCCCAAGGGATGCCGAACAGGCCCATCTTGTAGAGCAGCATTGACGAGATCCAGGCGTTCTCATTGACGTTGAAGTTCGTCAGGTTCGCCGTGGCCTCGACGATCATCGAACGGCGGCAGGTCTTGTCGTTCGCCCGGCTGGTCGCCGCGTCATCTTCGGTGGTATCGCGGCTGACAATGCCTCCGCTCGGTTCGGGGACATCCCCCGCTTCCTTCGTGGCGTTGCTGTAGGCGTCCGCGTAGTCGGGATTGAAACCGTTCCACACTTGCGTGTTCCAGAAGAAGTAGCCGTATAAACCAAGGAGCACGACGAGGATGACCCCGACGACCCATTTCAGGATCGCGCCGAGGCGTCCAAACAGAGCCCCGAGCCAGATAAAGGGCTTCGCAAGAAAACTCAGAACGGAATTCAGCATGGATCGGCCGTCTCCTGGCGCCAGAGGATCATTCTTCAGACATATAGGGTAAGGAATGGCACTTTTCTGAAGCGAGGGTCAAAAAGTGCGGGCCGGGACTCTAGAAGGAGCGAATCAATCGTTCCAGATAGTCCAGCTCGATCGTCGGACGGTTGGGGTCGCCGATCCGTTCGCGCAGCTCATCCAAAATCTGGCGGGCTTTCTGGATATCGATCTCGTCCGGGACCGCCACCGAGAGCCCGAGGTCGGGGCGGTTTGAGCGGTCGGGACGGCCGAGCGGATCGCGGCCGTTCGAGCCTGGGCCTTGCCCGCCTTCCATCTCGCCTTGCGCCATCATCTGCTGCGCCATGGACTCGGTGCCTTCGCGCATCCGGTCGAGCGCCAAGGTCTGGTTCTGGGCGGCGCGGTCGTAGTTCTCTTCGCCGATGGCCTCTTCGGCCTGCTCCATGGCATCGCTCGCTTCGTCAAACTGCTCCGGCGGTTCACCGCCCGCCTGACGCATGCGTTCGATCAGCTGATCGAGTTTCTTGCGAAGGGCCTCCTGCCGCTCCTGAAGGCTGCCTTGCGCCCCCTGCTGTTGCTGTTGGCTCAGCTGCTGTTCGCCGCCACCGGGCGCATCGCCCTGACGGCCCGATTGACCTTGCGAGCGCGCTCCGGCCTGACCGCCTTGAGGCATCTGGTCCGAAAGCGGCGACATGGCATCGCCGAAGCCCATGGGCGATCCGGGCGGGCTGACATCGAATTGCTGGTTCTGGCTGCGGCCCTGACCCTGGCCTTCCCGCTGCTTGCGCTTCTCGCCGAAGGTCTCGTCGAGTAGCTCCTGCTGATCGGAGGCGACCTCATCGAGGTCCCGCATCATCTCTTGCGCCTTCTGCTGCTGCTCGCTTTGCGGCGCGTTGTTCGCTTGCAGCCGGTCGAGAATGTCGTTGAGCTCGGACAGCATCTTCTCTGCCGCGTCCTTCGAGCCCGCCTCGGCGAGGTCCTTGATGCTCTCCAGCATCTTGTCCAAGTCCTGCTCGGAGACAAACTCGTCCTGGTTTTGCTTCGGCTGGCCGGCGATGTCGGTCTGGTCTTTCTGCTGCGCCGCGAGGGCCTGCAGATACCGCGACAGCGCCTGGCGCAATTCTTCGATGCGTTTCTTAATCTCTTCGGCGGGCGCATTCTCGCGCAAGGCCTGCAACAACGCGTCCTGCGCCGTTTTCAGATCGCGTTCCGCCGCAGGCAGGTCGCCTTCCTCGATCCGTAAGGCGGTGGACCACAGCTGGTCCACGATAGCCTTCACCGACTCGCGGGAGGGATCGTTGTTGAGGCGCCAATAGGCATTGCGCAGCGACAGATAGACGAGCGTGTCTTCGGTCGCTTTCTCATCGCCGATCGTCAACGCGTCCAGCGCCCGCGCGACGCGGGGGATGTTGGTGGGATCGACCACGAGATTGCGGCGCTGCTCGATCACGGCTCTCGCCATCGGCTTTGTGAAGGTGCGCGCCGGCAGGATCAGCGGGTAGGGCTCGCTGGTGCCGACTTGGTCGGCTTGGTCGCGTGCGCTCAAAGTCATCACGACCTGAAGTCCGGCCCAAGGATGCGACGTCAGATCCTGGGTTGCCCGGCCCTCGACCTTTTTCGCATTGGTGCGCGGAAGCTGGAGTGCGATCTTGGGCGGCGCGAATAGCGGCTCGACCTCGGCGAGATCTTCCAGCTCCTCGAGCGGGATATCGCCGTGCATCGCGGCCAAGCTGCTCCCGGCCAGCTTGAACTGAGCCTCTGCGCTCGCCACGCCATAGTCGTCGGTCGCGCCGTATTCGACCCGCAGGGCGCCGCGCGGCATCGACGTCGGCGCGTTCAGGAGACTGATCTGGGGCGGGACATCCTCGATCATCGACAGTTGCCACTGGGCCACCGTGGACCCGCCGATGCGGAGGTCGGCCGCCATGGGGCTCAAGAGCCCCGCATGAAATTCCATCAAGCCGGCGGCCGAGCCTTCTTTCGGCTCGACCGTTCGGGTCTCGCCGTTCTCGTCGGCCAGGGTCAGAGACACGCGGTCGCCGTCAGGCACATGGACGCGCACGATCAACTGACTGCGCTCGGGCACGGACAGGGCCCGAAAGGTTTCCGCTCCCCGGCCCACCTGTTCCGTGCCGTCGGCCAGCACCACTGGTGCCATGCCCGTATAGACCGGCGGTGTGATCCAGGCATCGAGGCGCACGAGCTGCGTCGAGGCGGTGGCTGCCGGAAGGAAGGCCGCCTTGATCCGCGATCCCGCATCGCCGCCGGCGGCGAAGAACGAGACGACGAGCGCCAGAACGAGCGCGGCGCGGATGGCGAAAGGATCGTTGCGATCGGCCCGAGGCTTCGGCCACGACGGCTTCAGTCGCGCCACCAGCCGCGCGAGGCGCTTGCGGTGCAGGGCCCAAAGCTGCGCCGGGGCGGAGCCGGGGGTGGCCTCCAGCGTATCTTCATACGACGAGGCCGGCCGGTGCTGAATGCCTGAATCGCGCTCGAGCCGCCGCAGCGCCTCGGCGCGCGTCGGCACGTCGATGCGCCAGACCGGCACCAGCGAGATCACAAATGCGATGAGGAACAGACCGAGCAGGACCTGATGGGCGAGCGCCGGGAGCAAGCTCCAGCCGCCCAGCAGCGAAAAGACGAGAAAGGCGCAGACCACGACGAAGGGCCACAGCAGCGACTCGAATGCGCGCTCGGTCAGCAGGGCGAGCCAACTCAGGCCCACACGGCGCTCGAAGCGGCGCTTCAGCGTGTCGGGTTCCGGGACGTTGGTTGCTTCGTCTTTCGAGCGGGACGGTCTCGCCATGATCCAAAATGTCTAGCACAGACGGGCGCGCAGCCCAGATTACATCACGGTAACTTTGGTGGAATTTTCCCTGGCCAAACAGGCGAAATCGGGGCGCCGGGAGGCTGGCGCCTCACAGCCAATCCGGAAGGCGTTCGGCGCCGAGCATGTCTTCGTAGCTCGGCCGCGGCCGGGTCACGCAATAATCGGCGCCAGAGACCAGCACTTCGGGCACCAAGAGCCGGCTGTTGTATTGGGAAGCCTGCACCGCGCCATAGGCGCCCGCGGTCATGACAGCGATGAGATCGCCCGGCCCGAGCGCCGGCAGGGGCCGCGCGAGCGCCAGATAGTCCCCGGTCTCGCATACGGGACCGACCACGTCGGTAACGCGCGTGACAGCATTGGGTCCCGGCTCCACGACCGGCAGAATCCGGTGGTAGGCCTCGTAGAGCGTCGGCCGGATCAGATCGTTCATGGCCGCGTCCACGATGGTGAAGGACATTTCGGGCGCCGTCTTCACGAAGAGCACGCGTGAGACGAGGATGCCGTCGTTGCCTGCGATCATCCGGCCCGGCTCGAACAGGAGCCGCACGTCAAGGCCGCCCATGGCTTCATTGACGAGGTGCGCATAGTCCATAGGAAGCGGCGGGTCCGGCTCGTCGGTCCGGTAGGGGATTCCGAGGCCACCGCCGAGATTGACGAACTCGATGGCAACGCTCGCGCCGCGCAGGCTCTCCACCAGTTCCTTCAGGAGCGCGAAGGCGTTGGCGAAGGGCGCAAGATCGGTGATCTGGCTGCCGATATGCATGTGGATGCCGGCCGGCTCAATGCCGGGAAGCGCGGCCGCTTCACGGTAAAGCGCGGGCGCCGCGTCGAACGGGATGCCGAACTTGTTCTCCGCCTTGCCGGTCGAGATCTTGTGGTGGGTGCCGGCGTCCACGTCCGGGTTCACGCGAAAGGCGATCCGGGCCGTCTTGCCCTTTGCGGCGGCGACTTCGCTGAGGGCGTAGAGTTCGGGTTCCGACTCGACGTTGAAGGCATAAATCCCCGCATCCAGCGCGAATGCCATCTCGTCCTTGGTCTTGCCGACCCCCGAAAAGACGATGCGCTCGCCGGGGACGCCGACCGCCAGCGCCCGGCGGAGGTCGCCTTCGGAGACCACGTCCATGCCGGCACCTTGGTTTGCGAGCGTCGCCAGCACTCCAAGATTGGAGTTGGCCTTGATGGCGTAGCAGACGAGCGTATCGGGACGCGCGGCAAAGGCCTCGGCGAAGACCGAGATGTGCCGCTCGAACGTGGCAGTGGAGTAGCAGTAGAAGGGCGTCCCGACGTCCTCGGCCAAGGCGCGCAAGTCGACGTCTTCAGCATGCAGCACATTGGTTTCGGATACGCCGCGCCGGTAGGCGAAATGATGCATGGGACGGTAGGTGTCTTGAGGCCTGGATCGTTCGGGCCGGGCTAGTGGATGATGTCGTCGAGGATCGGGATGCGCCGATCAGGAGCCTCCGACTGTTTGGTCGAGGGGTCGGCGGCAACTTCGGGGTAGCGGGCCTCCGGCCGTTCGAGCGAGCCACGTCGCCCACAGCCTGAAAGGCCGATGGTGAGAACAAGCGCCAATGACAAGAGAATGCGCGCTGCGCTTCCCATCACTACCATCCCTTGAGGGTCTGACCCTGTCTTCGTCTAAAACGTGTCCCGCAAAATCGCGAAAAATGTCCCGTACCGGCGGACGTCTTGCGCGCCTGTCCAGACCCTCTTTTATCGCGAGACGCCGTCCTTCTCCAAACGCTTTATCCAGCGCTTTGCCTCGCGCCGCACGTTCGCCGGGGCTGTTCCGCCGAAACTCGTCCGGCTCTTGGCCGACCGGGCGGGATCCAGGACGTTGAACACGTCGTCTGTGATCCGGGGCTCGACGCTTTGCAGGTCGGAGAGCTGCAACTTCTTGAGGTCGATGCCTTTTTCCTCAGCCAAAGCCACAATCGTGCCGGCGATGTGGTGCGCTTCTCTGAACGGCGTATCGAGGTTCTGCACCAGCCAGTCGGCCAGATCGGTCGCCGTGGAATACTCGCTTCCGGCGGCTTTTTTCATGGCCTTGGCGTTCACCTCAAGGTCCGCAACCATGCCAGAGAGCGCGGAAATCCCGAGTTTTAGGGCATCGAGCGCGTCGAAAACGGGCTCCTTGTCCTCTTGCATGTCTTTCGCGTAGGCCAGCGGCAGCCCCTTCATGACCATAAGCAGAGCCTGGAAGGCGCCGGCAATGCGGCCCGTTTTGGCCCGGACGAGCTCAGCCGCGTCCGGATTACGTTTCTGCGGCATGATCGAGGATCCGGTAGAGAACGAATCCGACAGCCTGGCGAAGCCGAACTGGGGCGAGGTCCAAAGCACGATCTCTTCGGCGAGCCGCGAGAGATGGACCGCCGCGATGGAGGCCGCCGCCAGGGTCTCAAGCGCGAAGTCCCGGTCTGAGACCGAATCGAGCGAGTTGGCCGTCGGCCGGTCGAAGCCAAGCGCCTTCGCCGTGTGATGCCTGTCGACGGGGAAGCTCGTCCCCGCGAGAGCGGCGGAGCCCAGCGGGCATTCGTTCAGCCGTTTGGCCGCGTCCCCGAACCGGCCGCGGTCGCGGGCGAACATCTCCACATAGGCGAGGCAATGATGGCCGAACGTGATGGGCTGAGCCGTCTGCAGATGCGTAAAGCCCGGCATGATCGTCGCGGCTTCCTCGAGTGCCCGTGTCGCCAGGGCGAGCTGCAGTTGCGCGAGGCCCGCCTCGATGACGCCGATCTCGTCCCGGACATAGAGCTTGAAGTCGGTTGCCACCTGGTCGTTACGGGACCGGGCCGTATGGAGCTTGCCGGCCACCGGACCGATGATCTCCTTCAGACGGTTCTCCACATTGAGGTGGATGTCCTCCAAAGCTCGCGAGAATTTGAAGTCTCCCGCCTCGATCTCGGCAAGGATTTGGTCAAGTCCACCGGAGATCTTGGCGGTCTGGTCGGGCGTAAGGATAGCGGTTGCTTCGAGCATGGCGACGTGGGCCTTCGACGCCTCGATGTCATGCCGCCAGAGCCGCTTGTCGAAATCGATGGAGGCATTTATGTCCTCCATGATCTCGGAGGGGCTAGAGGCGAAGCGGCCGCCCCACATTGTGTTGGTCATGGTGGTCCGGTTTGAAGCTTGGCTGAGTCCCTAGGAACTCGAGTTTAAAGAGAGCGACGTGAACGGTTCGCAGAAACGCAAACACACGACATCACCGGCCATCTACGCGATCGCGTTCGTGGTCGCACTTCTTGCCGGTCTGGGCACGGTATATTGGCTTTCCCCCCCGTCTGACAATCGTCCGGACACGCCTTCCTCGGCGGGCTCGGGCTCGGAGCCGGGCTCAGGCGGGACGGCAGGCGTCGGCGCGGGACCGCTGAAGGGGTTGAACACGGGCGCGATGACGGCGTTCGTGGTGCGTCCCGAACCGGCTGCGCTACCCGATTTCTCCTTTGAAGCGCCGGGCGGCAAGCCTGTGAGCTCCGCCGATCTCAAGGGCAAGGTCGTGCTTCTCAATATCTGGGCCACGTGGTGCGTGCCCTGCCGGGAGGAGATGCCGCAACTGAACGCGCTGCAGTCCGAGCTTGGCGGCGAGCAGTTCGAAGTGGTCGCCCTCAATATCGACAAGGGGGGGCCGCAAAAGGCGCGAGAGTTCCTGGAAGAGACCGGGGCCACCGATCTCACGGCCTACTACGATCCGAGCGGCAAACTCTTTGCGACCCTCAAGGCGGTCGGTATGCCGACGACGCTTCTGATCGACTCGGAGGGCAAGGAGATGGGCCGCCTGGTCGGACCCGCCAACTGGGCCTCGCCCGAGGCCAAGGCGCTGGTCGAGGCGGCCATCGGCGCGGCCCAAAAAGGCTTAGAATGACGCAAGTCCAGCCCGAAGAGGTGATCGACTATTGGTTCGAGACGCTCTCGCCGGATGATGGGTATGGGGCCCCGCCGGAGGTTGATGCGGAGATCGCGCGCCGGTTCGGCGACCTTTATGAGAGGTTGAGTTAAGACATCCCGGATGCCTGGTTGCGGAACACGCAGGGGCTGCTGGCCGCGATCCTCGTGCTCGACCAAT